>JAIRJU010000187.1 GCA_031260485.1 Pseudomonadales bacterium
TCCGCGCCGTCTATACCCCGCTTTTGGCGGCCAACCAAGTGCTGCACCTGGGCCTGCGCGGCAGCTACCGCAGCATCCGGCCCGGCACGCCGGAGCTTGTCATCAGAGACAAGACTGCCGATTTCTCCGGGCTGAGCATCGTCAACACCGGCGTCATGGCCAACGCGCAATCCGCCACGCTCGCGGGCCCCGAGTTCGGCCTGGCGCTCGGATCTGTGTTCGTGGCGGGCGAATACACCGACGCCAAGATCGACCGCGCCTTCGCGCCCAACGTGGCTTTTGGCGCCTGGCACATCGGCGCCACCTGGGCGCTCACCGGCGAAAGCTATGCCGCGCGCTACGCCCTTGGCGAAGGCAAGTTCAAGAACATCCGCCCCGCGCGCAATTTTGATTTGAATACTGGCGCGCCCGGCGCCTGGGAAATTGGCGCACGCTTCGCCAGCATCGACCTCAACGACGGCAGCTTCATCGGCGGCCAAGAAGACGTCGGTTCGCTGGCGCTCAACTGGTACCTCAACCGCAATGTGCGCCTCATGTTCGACTGGACCCGCATTCTCGATACCGATGGTTCCAATGCCATCCGCTTGTACGCGCCAGACATGAACATCTATACGCTGCGTTCGCAGTTTGTGTTCTGAGTAAAATTGAGGCCAAGGGCGTTGGCCTGCATTTTCTGGTACAGATCGGCGCCGATTTTCAGATTGTTCTGGCGTGCGCCGATAACGGCCTTTTCCGCGGCGCTAAGGCGCGATTTATCCAGATTCGTGAGGCGGGTATGCTGTGAATGGAACGCCTGCCTTGCTTCATCGCGCGGAACGCCATTGATGCGATGTTTGGGTTTGTTATGCGCCTCATCCACGATGCGGTACTGCGTTGGGTCGGCGACGAAATTCAAGTGCTTTTCGATCCTGTTGAAGTCTTTTAGTGCTTCATTGAGGCTTGATTTCATGCTGGTGCTGTTGGCGTAGCGATCCAACTCGTTTTGAATGAGAAAACGCTCACTGGTAACGATCGTCGCGAGATCGCCATCACGGCCGATAGCTCTGACCTGTTTTAACTGAACTTCACGCGATTTTGCGAGGCGGCCATATTCCGGGGTTTCCATCAGCTCGACAAGCGCGGTGCGCTCTCGCCCTGTCGCTAGCCGTAACCGGTTTAAGGCTTGTATATCCATAGGTGTCAGATGCTCGGATTATCGAGCCAACCGGGGCCATAGGCGGCCTCAGCCGGCGCTAGGTTGAGGCCCAGGCTCCGCACATAGTCCGCGCCGCCATTGTGCTTCAGGGTCAGCAAGAAGTCGGCGGGAATTTTAGCCAGCCGAAACCACGCCCACGCGGTTTCATCGTCGTCCGCTAAGTCCGCCGCTTCCGACTCGGCGATATAGATGCTGTTTTCGGACAAGCCGCTATGCCGCATTTCCTCGCGTTCGGTGGCGGTCAAGTAGCTTTTCGGAAGTGCTGTCGTTCCTGGCGCTATCATGTGTTCTCCGAATCCAGCCGCTTACCAAAGTTGCTTATCAAGATAGCTTGCGATTTGATTTTGATCCAATTTTCTTTTTTCTCTGGGTGGGTGGGAGTGTTGAGTGTGGGAAGGGAGCAGTAGGGGTACAAGACCTTACGGTCCTCGCGCCCCCTGCCGAGATCGGGTCTAATAGCGGCCGCCGGGAAGAGCCGGTTGCCCTGTTCAACGCCACTATGTTCAACGCCGCCCTGTTCAACACCGCCCTATTCAACACCAACGCCGCATGTTGCCTGCCTCGACCCACAATATTTTTCTGATTGGCCCGATGGGGGCCGGTAAAACCACGATTGGGCGCTTGCTCGCCGAAGGGCTGGGCCGCGCCTTTTATGATTCGGATCAAGTCATCGAAGAGCGCGCGGGCGCCAATATTCCGTGGATCTTCGATGTGGAAGGCGAACTGGGTTTTCGGGCGCGCGAAAGCAGTGTCATCTGCGATCTGTGCGCGCTCGACAACATCGTCATGGCCACGGGCGGCGGCGCCATCCTGGCGGAGCAGAATCGCCGCTGCTTGCAGCAGCGCGGCGTGGTGGTGTATCTGATGGCCACAGTGAGCCAGCAGGTGGAGCGCACCAAGCGTGACCAACGGCGGCCACTGCTGAAAAACGTGGCCGATCCACGCGTCAAGCTGGCGGACCTGATGGAGATCCGCGAGCCGCTCTATCGCCAGATCGCCGACATCAGCCTCATGACCAGCCGCCGCAGCCCGCGCGCGGTAGCCACGGAAATCCTCGACCTGCTGCGCCAAAGCGGCGCCACGCTGTAGGCGCTGGGGGCACAGTAAAACCGCCAAGACCTCAGCAAAAGAAACCCTCGGCAGGAGAAACCATGGAAACCTTGACCGTTGCGCTCGGTGAACGCAGCTACCCCATTTACATCGGCGCCGGTTTGCTCGATCGCGCCGAACTTCTGGCGCCGCTGTGTGCGGGGCGCCAGGTGTGTGTCATCACCAATGAGGTGGTGGCGCCGCTCTATCTCGAACGCCTCTTGGCGACGCTGGCGCCGAGCCAGCCGGATCATCTGATTCTGCCCGATGGCGAGGCGCACAAAACTCTGGAAACGGCGAGCCGCATTTACGACTACCTGCTCGAGCGCAACTACTCGCGCTCCTGCGTGCTGGTGGCGCTCGGCGGCGGCGTGATCGGCGACATGGTGGGCTTTGCCGCTGCCACCTATCAGCGCGGCGTGCGTTTCATTCAAGTGCCTACCACGCTGCTCGCGCAGGTGGATTCCTCGGTGGGCGGCAAGACCGGTGTCAACCGCCCGCTTGGCAAGAACATGGTGGGCGCTTTTTATCAGCCGCAGGCGGTGCTGATCGATGTCGCCACGCTCGACACGCTGCCGCTGCGCGAATTGCAGGCGGGCCTTGCCGAAGTACTCAAGTACGGCTTCATCAACAACCGCGCGTTTCACGACTGGCTGGAAACCGCGCTGCCCGCGCTGCTCACGCGCGAACGCCAAGCGCTCATTCACGCCATCAAAGTGAGCTGCCAGGAAAAGGCCGCCATCGTGGCGGCGGATGAAACCGAAGGCGGCGTGCGCGCCACGCTCAACCTTGGCCACACCTTTGGCCATGCCATCGAAACCGCGATGGGCTACGGCACCTGGCTGCACGGCGAAGGCGTGGCGGCGGGCATGGTGATGGCGGCGGATCTGTCGCAGCGCCTGGGCTTGCTCGATGCGGCCTCCGCGCGCGCCATCAAAACCTTGATCGCACGCGCTGGCCTGCCGGTGGCGCCGCCAGCGGAGTTGACACCAGAGCGCTTCATCGCGCTGATGGCCAAGGATAAAAAAGCGGAAAAAGGCGCCATCAAATTCATTCTGCTCAACGCTATTGGCCGAGCGGTCTATAACCACACCGCGCCGCCCGAACTGCTCGATGCCACGCTCACCGCGGGCGCGCGGTTGGCGGATTTTTGAAGGGATGTGATTGTTGTAAAAATTCCCGCAAGTTGCGTACAATCAGAACGATGAATGCCGTTTTTATTGAAATGTCGATGTTCACCCGCTTTCGCGGGGACTATCTGGACGATGACGGGTACCAGGCCCTGCAAACCGCCATGATGGCGAGTCCTGAAGCGGGTGACGTAATTGAGGGAACAGGCGGGCTGCGCAAGCTGCGACATAGTGACCCGCGCCGTGGCAAGGGTAAGCGCAGTGGCCTGCGGGTGATCTACTACTGGTGGGATGGCGGCGCGCAGTTCTGGTTGTTTTCCCTCTATGACAAGGACGAAATGGACGATCTGGATGCCAAAACGAAACGTGCATTCAGAGAAGGTTTGAAAGCAGAATTGGAGAAGCGTCGATGAAACACAAACGCAGTTTGGCCGCAGAACTGATGCAGGGTTTGGCAGATCTCGAAGCCGATCGTCTTGGCTAGATCACCCTGCGCCGCATCGTGGTGAAACACGATCCCGTGCCGCCGCCTAGTGTCACTGCCGATGAATTGCTGTCTTTGCGCCAGCGGTTGCGCCTGTCGCGTTCGGTGTTTGCCCGCTATTTGCGCACCAATCCGCGCACGCTGGAGAACTGGGAGCAGGGGCGCGCCAAGCCCAATGCGCAGGCGGCGCTGTTGATCCGGCTGGTTGAGAAATATCCCGACACGGTGGAGCGGCTGGCGGCGGTGTGAAAGCGCTGCATTTTCCCTTGCCCGTGTGAGCGGGGCCAAGGGAGAAGGCGCTGCGATTGGCCTTGCTTTCCAGTGTCACGCCGCCGCTGGCTCAATGTGCATCGTTACATGCAAGCCAGCGGCAACCGCCATGCTGATGAGTGTATCGAGTGAAAACAAGCTGATCTTGCCACGCATCAGATCGGAGATGCGCGGTTGCGTAACACCGAACAGTTTAGCGGCTTGGCTCTGGCTCAAGCCCATACGCGCAATATGCTGTTTGAGCGCGATCATCAGCGCGGAGCGCAGCTTCATGTTCTCTGCCTCGGCGGGGGTGTCTTCGATAGCATCCCATACACTAGCGAAGGTCTGTTCTTCGTTGCTCATGCGCTCTCCTTGATCTCTTTGATCAATTCTCGATAACGCTTCTCTGCCAAATCCAGATCGGTCTTGCTGGTCTGTTGTCCCACCGTAGGCATGGGCTTCCAATCGTCTGGTTCCAAGCCTCGCTGTACCTGGTCGATTTGCTGGCCTGCTTCGCGTCGTGCCTTGTCCGGGAAAGTCCGGAGATCGCGAAGCGAACTGCCGCGAAATTTTGCGGCTTTGATGATGGGTGGTACATCAAACATGGCGAGACAATATAAAATTTTGTATTGGCCGTCAACGCTCTGCCATTGCGGCCTTTTCTTTCCCAACGCTGAACGAGATGTGGCGCAACGCGGTCCCCTGCGGGTAATCGACGCAAGCGGAAGGGATGCAGCATGGGCACCGGTCTCTATCACCCCGGCGAATTCAGGGACAACTGCGGTTTTGGTTTGGTGGCGCACACCGAGGGCGTGCCCAGCCACGCGCTGCTACAGGCTGCCATCAGCGCACTGGCGCGCATGACGCATCGCGGCGGCATCGCCGCCGATGGTGTTACCGGCGATGGCTGTGGCCTCTTGCTGCAAAAGCCCGATGCGTTTCTGCGCGCAGAGGCGCAGCAGCACTTCAATTGCACGCTCAGCGCAAACTACGGCATTGGCCAGATTTTTCTGAGCCAGGACGTCGCCAAGGCCGCAGCGGCCAAGGCGCTGCTGGCCGCTGAACTGAAGGCGCAAGGCTTGAGTGTGGTGGGCTGGCGCGCGGTGCCAATCGATCCTGCGGTGTGCGGGCGCGTAGCGCGCGAATGCTTGCCGCGCATCGAGCAGATTTTTGTTGCTGCGCCTGGCCTCGATAAACCCGCGTTGGCGGTGAAGCTGTTCGTGGCACGCCGCAAGGCTGAAAACCAGCTCGTGGCCGACCCTGATTTTTACGTGTGCAGCCTGTCGCATTCGGTGCTGGCGTATAAAGGCTTGATGTTGCCGGCCGATCTGCCGCGTTTTTATCACGATCTCAACGACCCGCGCCTGGCCGTGGCGCTGTGTACTTTTCATCAGCGCTTCTCCACCAACACGCTGCCGCGGTGGCCGCTGGCACAGCCCTTTCGCATGTTGGCGCATAACGGCGAGATAAATACTATCCAAGGCAACCGCAATTGGGCGCGTGCGCGCCTGAGCAAATTCCGCTCCAAGGCTATTGCTGACATCGAGGCCATCGCGCCGGTGGTGAACCTCACCGGCTCTGATTCTTCCTCGATGGATAATTTATTGGAATTTTTGGTCATAAATGGCATGGATCTCTATCAAGCCATTCGCCTCATCCTGCCGCCAAGCTGGCAGAACCGCGAAGACATCGACGCCGATCTGCGCGGTTTCTACACCTATGCCTCGATGCACATGGAAGCCTGGGACGGCCCTGCTGGCGTGGTGCTCACCGATGGCCGCTACGCGGTGTGCGCGCTCGATAAAAATGGCCTGCGCCCGTCGCGCTGGGTGTTGACGCGCAACGGCTATCTCACCGCGGCATCTGAGATTGGCGTCAATGTGTACAGGCCCGAAGATGTCGTTGCCAAGGGCCGCGTCGGCCCCGGCGAGATGCTGGTGGTCGATACTCAGCAAGGCAAGATTCTGCACACCGACGATGTTGCCGACTATCTCAAGGCACGCCAGCCCTATGCGGCGTGGGTGAAGGCGCGCACCAGTTTCGTCGAATCGTCGTTGTCCGACGAAAGCACTGCGCTCGCGTCGTTGCCGCCTGCGGAGCTGGACGTGCATATGAAGCTGTTTCAGGTGACATTCGAGGAAATGGATCAGGTGCTGCGCCCGCTGGCCGAGAAGGGTCTGGAGGGCACGGGCTCGATGGGCGACGACACGCCGATCGCGGTGCTGTCGCACCAGGTGCGGCCACTTTACGATTATTTTCGCCAGCAATTTGCGCAAGTCACCAACCCGCCGATCGACCCCTTGCGCGAAAGCAGCGTCATGTCGCTGGAAACGCGCCTGGGCCGCGAGCTGAACGTGTTCGAGGAAACCGCGGAACACGCCGATCGCATCATTCTGCATTCGCCGCTGCTTTCGCCCAACAAGTTCTGGAATCTCAAACACCTGAATCGCCCTGGGTACGACGCGGCGCACCTTACGCTCGCTTACGATTCCGCCATCGGTTTGGAACAAGCGATCAAAAATTTGCTGCTCCACGCTGAGGCCGCCGTTCGTGGCGGTAAACTACTGCTATTTTTCTCCGAGTGTGTAGCGCAGCAGGGCCAGTTGGTGATCAACGCCTTGCTTGCCACCGGCGCGGTTCATCACCATTTGAGCGTCAAGGGCCTGCGCTGCGATACCAATATCATCGTGGAAACCGGCAGCGCGCGCGATTCGCATCAGATCGCTTGCTTGGTGGGTTACGGCGCCACGGCGGTTTATCCCTACCTGGCCTATGCAGTGATCGACCACTTGAGCGCCAATGGCACGCTGCATCTGACGCCGCCGCTGGCGCAGAAAAATTATCGCAAAGGCATCAACAAGGGTTTGATGAAAATCATGTCCAAACTGGGCATCAGCACCATCAGCTCCTACCGCGGCGCACAATTGTTCGAGCTGCTTGGGATTGGCGCTGATGTTACCTCCTTGTGTTTTCCCACCGCCATCAGCCGTATTGGCGGCGCCAGCTTCGTGCACTTACAGCACGATCAGGAGCAACTCGCGCACGCGGCCTGGCGGCCACATAAGCGCATTTCTCAAGGCGGCCTCTTGAAGTTCATCCACGGCGGCGAGTACCACATGATCAATCCCGATGTGGTCAATATGTTCCAGAACGCGGTGCAAAGCGGCGACTACGCGCAGTACCGTCAATTCGCGCAACTGGTGGATGAGCGCCCAATCGCTACCCTGCGCGATTGCTTCGGCTTGCGCCGGGATCTCACCCCGATCGCCATCGAACACGTGGAGCCGCTCGAAGACATCCTCTGGCGCTTCGATTCCGCCGGCATGTCGCTGGGTGCGCTGTCGCCGGAAGCGCATGAAGCGCTGGCGCAGGGCATGAACCGTCTCGGTGGCCGTTCCAATTCGGGGGAAGGCGGCGAAGATCCGGTGCGTTTTGGCACCGACAAGGTCAGCAAGATCAAACAGGTGGCTTCGGGCCGTTTCGGCGTTACGCCGCATTACCTGGTCAACGCCGAAGTGCTGCAAATCAAGATCGCGCAAGGCGCCAAGCCGGGCGAGGGCGGCCAGTTGCCCGGCAGCAAGGTGAATGACCTGATCGCGCGCCTGCGTTATGCGGTGCCGGGCGTGACACTGATTTCACCGCCGCCGCATCACGACATCTACTCCATCGAAGACCTGGCGCAGTTGATTTTTGACCTAAAACAAGTTAATCCCACCGCCATGGTGTCGGTGAAACTGGTCTGTGGCCCTGGTGTCGGCACCATCGCCGCGGGTGTGGCCAAAGCCTATGCCGATCTCATCACGATTTCCGGCCATGACGGCGGCACCGGCGCCAGCCCGCTTACCTCGATCCGCTATGCGGGAACGCCATGGGAGCTTGGTCTGTGCGAAGTGCAACAGGCGCTGTGCGCCAACGATCTGCGCGCGCGTATTCGCGTGCAGGTGGATGGCGGCCTCAAGACGGGCCTCGATGTGATCAAGGCTGCCATTTTCGGCGCCGAGAGCTTCGGTTTCGGTACTCTGCCGATGTTGGCGCTGGGCTGTAAATACCTGCGTATTTGCCATCTCAACAATTGCGCCACCGGCGTCGCCACGCAGAACTTGCAACTGCGCGAGGCGCATTTCAACGGCGAGGTTGAGCGGGTGATGAATTACTTTCGCTTCGTGGCGCAAGACACGCGCCAGTGGCTGGCCAGGCTCGGCATCAGCACTTTGGTGGATGTGATTGGCCGCACCGATCTTTTGATACGCCGGAGCGCGCAAACCGAAAAACAGGCGGGCCTGGATTTGTCGCGTCTCTTGGTCAGTGATTTGGCCAGCGATTTGGCCGGTGATTTTATGCCCGCCAGCGCGCCGCGTTACTGCACTATCACACGCAACCCGCCCGCCGATAAAGGCGAACTGGCGGAACGGATGGTCAAGGATATTTTGCCCGCCATCGAACACCAGAGTGGTGGCATATTCAACTATACAGTCAATAATTATGATCGTTCGATTGGCGCGCGCCTGTCCGGCGAAATCGCCAGGCGCTATGGCAACCAAGGCATGGCGCAGGCGCCAGTGGTGCTGTATTTGCGCGGTGCCATTGGTCAGAGCTTTGGCGTGTGGAATGCCGGAGGCTTGCACATGCACCTTACCGGTGAAGCCAATGATTACGTGGGCAAGGGCATGGCGGGCGGTAAGCTGGTAGTGGTGCCGCCGCCGGGCTCGATCTTCAAAACCCAGCAAACCGCCATCATCGGCAACACCTGCCTTTACGGCGCCACCGGCGGCAAGCTGTTTGCCGCCGGCATGGCGGGCGAGCGCTTCGGCGTGCGCAACTCTGGCGCGCACGCCGTGGTGGAGGGGGCGGGCGATCACTGCTGTGAATACATGACCGGCGGCCTCGTTACCGTGCTGGGCCGCACTGGCCACAACTTCGGCGCGGGCATGACCGGCGGCTTCGCCTACGTGCTCGATCTGGACCGCGATTTCGTCGATAAATACAACCATGAATTGGTCGAAGTGCACCGTATTCGCACCGAGGGCATGGAAGAATACCGCCACCACCTGCGCAGTGTGATCCAGGAATACGTGCATGAAACCGGCAGCGCCTGGGGCCAGCATCTGCTTGATAACTACATGGACTATCTGCGCAAGTTCTGGCTAGTGAAGCCGATGGCGGCCAATCTCAATCGGCTGCTGGCGCATGTCACGCTCAGTTCGCAGTAAGAGGAGCAAAGGTTATGCCGGACCTCGGCGCCAAAACCAAGGATCGCTTGCGCTTCATCTCGGTGGGCCGCAGCGATCCCGCGCAGCAAGCGCTCGAATTGCGTAAGCATTCGTTTGTGGAAGTGTACGCATCATTCCAGGCATCGCAGGCCGAAGCACAGGCGGATCGTTGCCTCGAATGCGGCAATCCCTATTGCGAATGGAAATGCCCGGTCCATAACTATATTCCCAATTGGCTCAAGCTGGTGGTGGAAGGCCATATCGTGCAGGCGGCGGATCTGTGTCATCAAACCAACACGTTGCCGGAGGTGTGTGGCCGCCTCTGTCCGCAGGATCGCCTGTGCGAAGGCGCCTGCACACTCGCCGAGGGCTTCGGCGCGGTGGCGATCGGCAGCATTGAGCAATACATCGCCGATACCGCCTTGGCGCAAGGCTGGCGTCCTGATCTGCGCCAGGTCAAGCCGAGCGGCAAACAGGTGGCGATCATCGGTGCTGGCCCCGCGGGCCTCGGCTGCGCTGACGTGTTGGCGCGTGCGGGCGTCAAGGTGGTGGTGTTCGATCGCTATCCTGAAATCGGCGGTCTGCTCACTTTCGGCATTCCGCTGTTCAAGTTGGAAAAAGCCATCATGGCGCGCCGCCGCGAAATTTTTGCGGGCATGGGCATCGAATTCCGCCTCAATACCGAGGTGGGCAAGGATCTTGATTTTCAACCGCTTGTTACTGAATATGACGCGGTGTTTCTCGGCATGGGCGCTTATACGGCACTACAGGGCGGCTTGCTGGGCGAAGATCTCGAGGGCGTACACGCTGCCTTGCCGTTTTTGATCGGCAATACTGTCAAGGAGTTGCAATATGACGCCACTCTCGCGCCGTTCATCGCTGTGGCAGGCAAGCGCGTGCTCGTGCTTGGCGGTGGCGACACTGCGATGGATTGCACCCGCACCGCAATCCGCCAGGGCGCGGCCAGTGTCACCTGTGTCTATCGCCGCGACGAAGACAACATGCCCGGTTCCAAGCGCGAAGTGGAAAACGCGCGTCAGGAAGGCGTGCAGTTCGTGTTCAACCGTCAGCCGGTGGAGATCGTCGGCGAGAACGGCAAGGTCACGGGGGTGAAATTCGTCGAAACCCGCATGGGCGAGCCCGATGCCAAAGGCCGTCGCGTG
>JAIRJU010000237.1 GCA_031260485.1 Pseudomonadales bacterium
GCCAGTTCGCCCGCAATCGGCTGAAGTCCATGCAGCGGCGCGCCCCGTTGGCCGCCGCTTTCTGGAAACAGGCTGATCTTGCTTTTTGATGTCATGTATTTATACGGGACTCAATAGGAAGGCTTGAGCGACCTCAATCGCCGTTGCCGGAGTATGCTCGGATCTTAGCCACCAAGCTGCAAGAGCGAGCAAGGACGCAGTGACAGCCAATGCTGCATGAATTGTTTTTTTGGAATACAGGCTCATGCTCAAATTAGCCTAGCTTACGCTTGAGCATGGCCACCACCTCCATGAGCGGTACCTGTTCGGCGCTTTCGCTCTGGCGGTGTTTGTATTCGATCTGCTCATGTTCGAGGCCGCGATCAGAGACAACCAGCCGGTGCGGAATCCCGATCAATTCCATGTCGGCAAACTTTACACCGGGGCTGGTTTTTTTATCGCGGTCATCGAGCAGCACCTCGATGCCGGCGGCGCTGAGTTCGGCGTAGAGCGCTTCGGCCACTTCCAGCACACGCGGGGTTTTGTGGGCATTGAGCGGAATCAGCGCCACCTGATACGGCGCCAATTGCTGCGGCCAGATGATGCCGTTGCCGTCATGGCACTGCTCGATACAGGCCGCCACGATACGGCTCACGCCGATGCCGTAGCAACCCATTTCCACGATGCTGCTGCGGCCATTCTCATCCAGCACGCTGACATTCATCGCCTTGCTGTACTTGGTGCCGAGTTGAAAGATGTGGCCAACTTCGATGCCGCGCTTGATGGCGAGTGTGCCTTGGCCATCGGGGCTTTGATCACCTTCCACCACGTTGCGCAAATCCTCGACGCGCGTGAGAGCGCAATCGCGTTCCCAGTTGACGCCGCACAGATGATAGCCATCTTCATTGGCGCCGCACACGAAGTCCACGAGTTGCGCGGCATCCCGATCGACGATCACCGGGCAGGGCAGGCCGACCGGCCCGAGCGAGCCAGGGTGACAGCCAAGCTGCGCGGCGATTTCCGCCTCAGAGGCGAACACTAACGGCGAATGCACACCGTTGAGTTTGGCGCTCTTGATTTCGTTGAGCTGGTGATCGCCGCGCAGGATCAGCGCCACCAGCGTGGTGTTGCCGTTTTCATCGGCATCGCCGTGTACCAGCAAAGTCTTCAGCAGCGCGCTTTCGGGCACTTGCAGCAGCGCCGCCACGTCTGCGATGGTCTTGCTGTCGGGCGTGGCGATCTTGCTGAGCGCCTGGGTTGGGGCAGCGCGCGTGCCAGTGGGCGCGAGCGCGCTGGCCATTTCCAGATTGGCGGCGTAGCTGCCGGATTGGTTGAACGCGATCAGGTCTTCGCCGGATTCTGCCAATACATGGAATTCGTGCGAGCTGTTGCCGCCGATGTTGCCGGAATCCGCTTGCACCGCGCGGAATTCGAAACCCAGACGGGTGAAGATGCGCGTATAGGTGGCGTGCATTAGCGCGTAGGTTTGCCGCAGCGATGCTTGATCGAGATGGAAAGAGTAGGCGTCCTTCATGGTGAATTCACGCGCGCGCATCACGCCGAAACGCGGGCGGCGCTCGTCACGGAACTTGGTCTGGATCTGGTACAGGTTGATTGGCAATTGCTTGTAGCTGTTGATCTCGTTGCGCACCAGGTCGGCGATTACTTCCTCGTGCGTGGGGCCGAGGCAGAAGTCGCGGGTATGGCGGTCCTTGAAACGCTGTAGCTCATCGCCCATCACCTCCCAGCGGCCCGATTCGAGCCATAGCTCCGCTGGCTGCACCACTGGCATCAGCACTTCCAGCGCGCCAGAAG
This sequence comes from Pseudomonadales bacterium, assembly GCA_031260485.1. GTDB lineage: Bacteria > Pseudomonadota > Gammaproteobacteria > Pseudomonadales > Pseudohongiellaceae > CAILUG01. The sequence continues at coordinate 1,795 of JAIRJU010000237.1, forward strand.
CATTCATTTCCTCGCGCACGATGTTGCTGACTTTCTGCAGCACGCGCAGCCCCAAAGGCAGCCAGGTATAAAGGCCAGACGCCAGCTTGCGGATCAAACCGGCCTTGATCATCAGTTGATGGCTGATGACAACGGCGTCGGCGGGAGTTTCCCGGGTGGTGGCCAGAAGGTAGTGAGAGGTACGCATGGTGGAACCCTGTGCTGGTGATCGGTGGTGATGAGCGCGAAACGCTGGATTTTTCGGGACCAAAAGAAAAGCAGCCCGGGGGCTGCTCTTCTGTGGCTTGGCGTAGACCGGAGCGGGCTCGCCACGCCCGCGCGAGACTTACAGTTCCGCGAAGGATTTCAGTTTTTTCAGCGGCAGCACTTTGACACGGATGGACGCGGGCTTCTTCGGGATGTCCATCAACTCGCCGGGCTTGAACGGGTTGGGCACCCCTTTGCGCGCAGGGCGCGCATCGCGCTTGATGGCTTTGATCTTCAACAGGCCCGGCAGCGTGAATTCGCCAGCGCCGCGCTTCTTCAAATGGCGTTCGACGATATCGCTCAGACTATCGAGTACCTCGCCCACCTGCTTCTTGGAAAGGCCGGTGCTTTCAGCGATGTCGTTGAGGAGTGCGGTTTTGGTGTACTTCTCCTGGATTGCGGAAGTCTTCTTGGCAGTTGCCTGCTTGGACGATTTTTTACCAGCCATACATGGTTCTCTTTTGCAGTGAGGTGAGTTACAGCCTAGTCATTCAGGCCCATTCCCATTCAGTTACAGCTCGTTGGCAAACTTCAAACCCAAGCCCGGTGCAAGGCGATGCAGCGTTGGGAGAGGAGTTTTCCTTCAGAGATTACAGGGGTTTTACAACAGGCCCTGTGATTAGCCGCCCTGAGTAGTGGCGTATTTATATAGGAATCGCCATTACCCCACAAGCTCCCGCATGAAAGTTTTTGCGGGTTTTCACGCAGGAAACTGAGTTTGCTCAAGTCGTGCCCGCTGGCGTTTTTACGGGAGATTTCGCGGTTATGCCATGGTGCGCGCAGCCGCTTCGTGCTAGGCCATGGCCCACGCTACGCTTGTGTGAGCGGATAGCGAAATAGGCTACAATGCCGCGCTTTGCAAACGGCCCATGGACTGCGCTGTGGACGGAATCGGGTGAGTGGCTCATGCCTATTTACGAATACAAATGTGAATCTTGTTTGGCGGTGCTGGAGAAGCTCCAGAAGATCAGCGACGCGCCGCTGCGCGATTGCCCCGAGTGCGGCAAGGAGACGCTGGTGAAGCTGGTGTCTGCGCCGAGCTTTCGTCTCAAAGGCTCTGGCTGGTACGAGACCGATTTCAAAACCGGCAAGAAGAAAAACGGCGTAGGCACCGATGGCGACGGCGCCGCGAAAAGCGGCGCTGATGAAGCCGCCAACACCAAGAACAGCGAGTCCAAAAACAATGAGACCAAGAACAGCGAGGCCGCCAGTAGCAAAAGCGGGGAGAGTGCCCCCGCGCCGAGCAGCAGCAAAACCAGTAGTGGCAACGACAGCAAGGCCAGTACGCCCACTCGCACGGGCAGCGATTGATTGAAAACATCTCGCGCCACAGTGGCGCAGCAGCAACACCTAACTATCTGCACGAATAGTATCTACACGAATAATACCCACACGAACCAGGAAATCCCTATGCGTACTCACTACTGTGGCCAGCTCACTCTCAGCCACGTCGATCAGATCGTCACTCTCTGCGGCTGGGTACACCGCCGCCGCGATCATGGCGGCGTGATCTTCCTCGACCTGCGCGATCGCGATGGCCTCGCCCAGATTGTCGTGGATCCTGATACCGCGGCGGCCTTTGCGCGCGCCGAGCAGGTGCGCAGCGAATACGTGCTGAAAATCCAGGGCAAGGTGCGCGCGCGCCCAGGCGGCACCGAGAACAAGGAACTGGCATCGGGCGCCATCGAAGTGCTGTGCAAGGAACTCGAGATTCTCAACGTGGCGGAAACACCGCCGTTCCAATTGGATGAACATGCCAACGTCAGCGAAGAAGTACGCCTGCGCTATCGTTTCGTGGACCTGCGCCGCCCCGACATGCAAAAGCGTATGCGTCTGCGCTCGGCAGTGACCAACACGGTGCGCAATTTTCTCGACAGCAACGGCTTTCTCGACATCGAAACGCCCATCCTCACCCGCGCCACGCCTGAAGGCGCGCGCGACTACCTGGTGCCGAGCCGCACGCATCCTGGCAAGTTCTTCGCCTTGCCGCAGTCGCCGCAGTTGTTCAAGCAATTGTTGATGGTGGCCGGTTTGGACCGTTACTACCAGATTGCCAAGTGCTTCCGCGATGAAGACCTGCGCGCCGATCGCCAACCCGAGTTCACGCAGATCGACATCGAAACCTCCTTCATGACCGAAGACGACATCATGGCGCTCACCGAGCGCATGATCCGCGAACTGTTCCAAAAACACCTGGGCATCGACTTGCCAACGTTTCCGCGGATGCAGTACTGGGAAGCGATGCGCCGTTTCGGCATCGACCGCCCCGACATGCGCATTCCGATGGAATTCACCGACATCGCCGATTTGATGAAAGATGTGGAATTCAAGGTTTTCCACGCACCGGCCAATGATCCCGGTAGCCGCGTAGTGGCACTCAAAGTGCCCGGCGGCGGCGACATTCCGCGTAAGAAGATCGATGATTACACGGCATTTGTCGCGCAATACGGCGCCAAGGGTCTGGCCTGGATCAAGGTCAATGATCTGGGCGCGGGGCTCGATGGCCTGCAATCGCCCATCATCAAGTTCATGCCCGAAGCCGTGGTAAACGCCGTGCTTGAACGTACCGCGGCCAAAACCGGCGATCTGATTTTCTTCGGCGCCGACAAGACCAAAGTGGTGAACGAAGCCATCGGCGCGCTGCGCATCCGCGTTGGCCTCGATCTCAAGCTGCTGACCTGTGAATGGGCGCCGCTGTGGGTGGTGGATTTCCCGATGTTTGAAGAAGACAAGGAAGGCGGTGTGGCGGCGGTGCATCATCCGTTCACCGCGCCGAAATGCTCGCCCGAGGAATTGGCAGCCAAGCCACTGAGCGCCTTGGCGCGCGCTTACGACATGGTGCTCAATGGCACCGAGCTTGGCGGCGGTTCGATTCGTATCAACCGCGCCGACATGCAGCGGACAGTATTCGGCCTCTTGGGTATCGGCGAGGCGGAGGCGGAAGAAAAGTTCGGCTTCTTGCTCAACGCGCTCAAGTATGGCGCGCCGCCGCACGGCGGGCTGGCCTTTGGTTTGGACCGATTGGTCATGATGATGACAGGATCGCAGTCGATCCGCGATGTGATCGCGTTTCCGAAAACGCAATCGGCCAGTTGCCCGCTCACCGATGCGCCCGGTGCGGTGCCGCCCAAGCAATTGCGCGAACTCAACATCCGTCTGCGCGAGCAAGCGGTGGAAGGCGCGCAGGGTTCTGTGTCCTGATGTCGCTCGTGCTCGGCATCGATCCCGGCTCGCGCAAGTGCGGTTATGGCTTTGTCAACGCGGTGGGCAGCAAGCTCGAGTACGTGGCGAGCGGGGTGATTCGGGTCGAGCATCTGGAATTTCCGCAGCGTCTGCAAACGATCTACGCCACGCTCAGTGGCTTGATCGAGCAATACGCACCGGAGGAGGCAGCGATCGAGGAAGTATTCGTGGGCAAGAGCAGCAGTTCCGCGCTCAAGCTGGGGCAGGCGCGCGGCGCTGCCATGGTGGCTTGCACCAGTCATCGCCTCGCGGTCTTTGAATACGCCACGCGCAAGGTCAAATTGGCGGTGGTGGGCACGGGCGCGGCGGCCAAACCGCAAATTCAACATATGATTAAGAATCTGCTCAAACTTACTGATTCTCCAGCAGAAGATGCCGCTGATGCACTTTCTGTGGCAGTGTGTCATGCTCACACCCGGCACAGCTTGATCCGTCTGGCTGGCGTGCGCGCCAGCCGGCGTGGCCGCTTGGTGCGTTGACTGGTTTTCATGGCTTTGTCTCAGGTAAGAGCTTCGTCTCAGGTAAAACTTGCCGCATGATCGGACGTCTACAAGGCATTCTGCTGTCGAAAGAAGAACAGGGCGTGGTGCTGGAAGCTGGCGGAGTGGGCTACGAAGTCGAAGTGCCGGCCTCGACGCTGCTGACCTTGCCGCCGCTTGGCATGAGCCTTGTGCTGCACACGCATCTGGTCATTCGTGAAGATGCGCATCATCTCTACGGCTTTGCCGAGTTGCGCGAGCGTGAGATGTTCCGGCTGCTGCTCAAGGCCAATGGCATTGGGCCAAAATTGGCCTTGGGGTTGTTGTCTGCGCTCGACAGCCAAGCGCTGGCGGCGGCGGTGTCGCGCGCCGACCTCAACACGCTGGTAAAACTGCCGGGCGTGGGCCGTAAAACCGCCGAGCGCCTGGTGCTCGATCTGCGCGACCGGCTCAAGGAATGGGAATTGCGTTACGGCGCGGTGCCTGTGGCGCCGCACGAAGCGCGCGCAGCGGGAGCGGAGGATCAGCAACAAGAAGCGGAAACCGCGCTGATCGGGCTGGGCTACAAGCCGCAAGAAGCCGCGCGCGCGGTGGTGTTGGCAGCGGCGCAGTTGCAGGAAGCGGGCAAGGTGCTTGCCACTGCCGCTCTGGTGCGCCTTGCGCTCAGAGAGTTGGGCCGGGTGCATGTTTGAGCGGGTTGTGTAACAGACTTCCAAGCACCAGACTTTCAAGGACCCGATGTTCAGGTAGACAAATTCAGGTAAATAGATTCAGGTAAATAAATTCAGGTAAACAATGCACGAAGAAGATCGCCTCATCAGTGCCTCGGGCAACGCCACGGAAGCGGGTCAGGACCGCTCCATCCGTCCTGCGCGCCTGAGCGACTACATCGGGCAAGACACCGTGAAGGCGCAAATGCAGATCTTCATCGACGCCGCGCGCAACCGCGGCGAGGCGCTCGATCACATTTTGATCTTCGGTCCGCCAGGGCTGGGCAAGACCACCTTGTCGCACATCATCGCCAATGAAATGGGCGTGTCACTCAAGAGCACCTCGGGGCCGGTGCTGGAAAAGGCCGGCGATCTCGCCGCGATTCTCACCAACCTCGAACCAGGTGACGTGCTGTTCATCGACGAAATCCACCGCATGAGCCCGGTGATCGAGGAAGTGTTGTATCCGGCGATGGAGGATTATCAGCTTGACCTGATGATCGGCGAAGGCCCGGCCGCGCGCTCCTTGAAGCTGGATTTGCCGCGTTTCACGCTGGTGGGCGCCACCACGCGCGCGGGCCTTTTGACCTCGCCTTTGCGCGATCGCTTCGGTATCACACAGCGGCTTGAGTTCTACACGGTGGAGCAATTGACGCGCATCGTCAGCCGCGCCGCGGTGATTCTGAAGACGCCTTGCGAAGACGCAGGCGCGCAGGAAATCGCCCGCCGCGCCCGCGGCACGCCGCGCATCGCCAATCGCCTTTTGCGCCGCGTGCGCGATTACTGCGAAGTGAAAGGCGAGGGCATCATCACTGGCACCATGGCGGCGCAGGCGCTCGACATGCTCAGTGTCGATCGCAACGGTTTCGATCATCTCGATAGGCGCTTGTTGTTGACCATCATTGAAAAGTTCGATGGCGGTCCAGTGGGCGCCGAAAGTCTGGCGGCGGCGCTTAGCGAAGAGCGCGGCACCATCGAAGACGTGCTGGAGCCGTATCTGATCCAGCAGGGTTTCATCCAGCGCACGCCGCGGGGTCGGGTGGTGACGCAGTTCGCGTATCGCCATTTCGGGCTGCCCACCGGCACGCGCGGCGATGAGCGCGATAAGGTGTTCACACTGAATTAATGTTTCGCGGTCATAATCAACGGTTTGCCAAAATTCTTTACTCGTAATACTCAGGGGCTTGCATGAACGAAATGAATATCTGGAGTCTGATCGTGGGCGCCACGCTGGTGGTGAAACTGGTCATGCTGGGGCTCTTGTCGTTGTCGGTGGTGTCGTGGGTAGTCATCGTCCAGAAAGGGCTGGTGATCAAAGACGCCGAACTGGAAGTGGGCGGTTTTGAAAAACGCTTCTGGTCCGGCATGGATCTGAGCCAACTGTTCCGCGACGGCGCCAATCGCCAGAAGAGCAGCGCTGCGCTCGGCATGGAGAACCTGTTCCGCAGCGGCTTCAAGGAATTCACGCGCCTGCGCCAGCAGCAGGGCATTGATTCGGATGCGGTGATGGAAGGCTCGCAGCGCGCCATGCGCGTGGCGATGGCCAAGGAAGAAAAGGCACTGGAGAAACACCTGGCGCTCTTGGCCACGGTGGCGTCGGTATCGCCGTACATCGGTTTGTTCGGTACCGTGTGGGGCATCATGAGTGCCTTCATTGGCCTGGCCAATCAAAACCAGGCCACACTCGCCGTGGTAGCACAGCCGATCGCCGAGGCGCTGATCGCCACCGCCATGGGCTTGTTCGCCGCGATTCCCGCGGTATTGGCGTATAACCACTATGCGGCGAAGGTGGAGTCCATTTCACACAGTTACTACACTTTCGTCGATGAATTCACCAGCATCCTGCACCGTCAGGCTTACAGTAAGCGCGCCGCGTAAAGCCGCGCATAAAGTGTCGCGTAAAAGTAGAGGAGCACAGGAGCAGTCCCATGGAAGCCGCTAGCCGCCGTCAACGCCGTAAACCCATGGCCGAGATCAACGTCGTTCCCTTGATCGACGTGATGCTGGTATTGCTGATCGTGTTCATGATCACCGCACCGCTCATCACGCAAGGCATCAAGGTTGATCTGCCCAAGGCCAGCGCGGAAGTCGTGGACGACACCGCGAAGGAAACGCTGGTGGTGTCGATCAACGCCGCGGGCGAATACTTTGTCAGCCTGGGCGAAAGCAGCGCCGACGATCCCACGCCAGTGCCGCTGGAGCAAATCGGCGAAATGGTGGGCAAAATCATGAATCAGAATCCCAGCGTGCCGGTGTTTCTTGAAGCTGACACAACGGTCAACTATGGCCTGGTGATGCAATTGCTGGCCACCTTGGAAAACTCCGGCGCGCCCGGCGTGCGCCTGATCACGCAACCACCGATCGGAGGGAAGTGAGGTCACGTATGTTGCACTGGTTGCTCAAGCACGAAGGCTATCCGCCCGGTGTCGTGTTCGCCGTGCTGCTGCATGGCGCCTTGATTCTGTTTCTCATTGGCCGGCAGTTTCAGCCGCCGCCACTGCTGGCAGCGGAAAAGCCGGTGTTCATTACCGCAACGCTCATTCAAGAAAACCCCCAGCAGCAACGCGCCGAACAAAAACGGGCGCAGGAACGCCAGCAGCAACAACAGCAGCAACAGCGTGACCGCCAGCGTCAGGCGGAGGCCGAGAAACAGCGCCAAGCCGCTGCGGCACAAGAGCGCCAAGTGGCGGCGGCGGCCGCGGCGGAAAAACAACGTCAAGCCGATGCCGAAAAACAGCGGCTGGCTGACGCGGAAAAACAGCGCCAAGCCGACGCCGAAAAACAGCGTCAGGCCGCGGCAGAAAAACAACGTCAAGCCGACGCGGAAAAACAGCGCCAGGCGCAAGCCGACGCCGAGCGTCAGCGCAAGGCGGAGGCGGATCGCCAAAGCGCCGCCACCACGCAAGCCGATGCGGCCGCCACCAATCTCAAGGATCAATACGCGGCCTTGATTCGTGACTTAGTGTCACAGAACTGGACGCGCCCGCCCGATGCTGTCAATGGCATGGTCGCAGTGGTGGAAATCCGCATGACGCCCATTGGCGAAATCGTGTCCAGCACCATTATCCAAAGCAGCGGCAACGCCGCTTTCGATCGTTCCGTGGATCAGGCGGTGAAACGCCTGGGCCGCATTCCAGAATTGCAGAACCTGCCCAATGCGGTGTTCGAGCGCTATTTCCGGGGCTTTACCCTGACTTTCACCCCTGAGGACTTGTTACGATGAACAAACTTTTACAAGGCTTTCTATTGCTGCTGGCCGCGCTACTCACTCAAATGGCCGCCGCGCAACAACTCAATATCCAGATCACCCAAGGGGTGGATAACCCGGTGCCCATTGCCGTGGTGCCCTTTGGTTGGAAAGGCTTCGGCACATTGCCGGAAAGCATCACCGACATCGTCAACAAAGACCTCAGCAACAGCGGCCAATTCTCGACGGTGCCCGAACGCAACATGCTGAGCACGCCGCACGAACAGAATGAAGTGTTCTTCCGCGATTGGCGTTTTCTGGGCGCGGATTATCTCTTGATCGGCAAGATTGACCGTTCCGAAGGCAGCAACCTGGTGCAAGTGCAGTACGAGTTGTTCGATGCGGTGCGCGAAACCCGCATGGTAGGAGAAGTCATCAGCGGCACCGAAGTGCAGTTGCGCGACATCGCACATCAGATCAGTGACGTGGTGTACGAGCAGATCACCGGCATTCGCGGTGCCTTTTCCACCAAGATTCTCTATGTCACCTCGCAGCGGATCAGCGACAGCCTCACCAACTACCAGTTGAACTTGTCTGACGCCGACGGTGGCCGCCCGCAGGTTTTGCTGCAATCGCGCGAGCCGATCATGTCGCCGACCTGGGCGCCGGATGCCCGCCGCATCGCGTATGTCAGCTTCGAGTCGAGCCGTCCGCGTATCTACATTCAAGATCTGAGCAGCGGCAAGCGCGAGCAGATCACGGATTTTCCCGGCTTGAACAGTTCGCCGGCTTTCTCACCCGATGGCAAGAGCATGGCCATGGTGCTATCCAAAGACGGCAACCCCGATATCTTCGTGATGGATCTCGCCACCAAGCAACTGCGCAAGATCACCACGCATTTCGCGGTGGATACCGAACCCTGCTGGCTGCCCAATGGCCGTGCGCTGGTCTATACCTCGGAGCAGGGCGGCGCCAACCGGCCGCAGATCTATCAGGTGAATCTGGATACCGGCTTCACGGAACGTGTGACTTTCGAGGGCACCTACAACTCCAAGCCCTTGATGCTGCCCGATGGCAAGAATCTGGTGATGGTGCATCGCTATGACTCCAGCGACGAATTTCATCTGGCGCTGATGAACCTCGAACGCGGCACCGTTCGCGTGCTGACGAATACTTCTCTGGATGAGTCACCGACGCTGGCGCCCAACGCCAGCATGATCATGTACGCTTCCAAGGCCAATGGCCGCGGGATTTTGAACGCGGTGTCAATCGACGGACGGGTGAAGTATCAGTTGCCGGTCAATGCGGGCGATGTGCGTGAACCGGCGTGGTCGCCGTTCCTCGATTGATGGAGCGCGGCGCGGAAAGCAGAAAATAAAAAAAGTTCCAAAAAACCCCTGTGGCTACTTGTTAGGCATCACGAAACCTAAGAAAATGGCGCAGATTTTTTTCCCTAGCATAAAAAAACGAGGAGTTTATATGCAAAACAGCATGATCAAACTTGGCGTAGCCGCGCTGCTGTCCGTGATGTTGGCGGCGTGCTCGTCGACCGACACCAAAGACAACACCACCACCACGCCGACCAACAACAACACTGGCGCCAGCACCCAGGGCACTGGCAACAACGGCCAGCTTTCCGCCGCTGAGCTGGAGCGTCAGAGAGCGTTGGCGCAAACCGTGTTTTATTTCGCGTTCGATAGCTCTGAATTGACCGCAGAAGACCGCGATGCGCTGGTCTATCACGCCGCAGAACTGAAAGCCAACCCAAGCAGCCGCGTGCGCCTCGAAGGCCATGCCGATGAACGCGGCACCCGCGAGTACAACCTGGCGCTCGGCGAGCGTCGTGCTCAGGCGGTACAGCGTTATCTGCAAGTGCAGGGCGTATCCGCCTCCCAGATGGAAACCATCAGCTACGGCGAAGAGCGTCCGGCGCGCACCGGCAACACCGAAGCCGCCTACAGCGCCAACCGTCGCGTGGAACTGGTCAAGCGCTAAGACGGCGCCTTGCGGTTGACATACAGAAAGCGTTGAAACACAGAAGGCGTTGAAGCACAGAAAGTGTTGAAACACAGAAGGCGTTGAAATAGCGCAGACGTTGAAATACTGCAAACATAGTTGCACTATCTCGCACCGGGTGTCGGTGCGAGGCTCAGGTTAAGCCGGGTTCGCCCGGCTTAATCATTTGTAGCCTGTCAAGGTTCCCCTTTTTCACGGAGTTCGACCATGCGTTATACCGTTTCCGCTTTACTGCTGTTGTGGGCGCTTGCCGCCAGCGCACAAGTGCCGGGCGGCGGCAACAATGAACTGGTGGTGAATCTCTACAACCAACTGCAAGAACTGCAAGATGAAGTGTTGAATCTGCGCGGTCTGGTGGAGCAGCAGGGCTATCAATTGCAGCGCCTGCAAACCGAATCGCGCGATCGTTACCTCGATCTCGATAACCGCCTGCAAGCCCTCACAAGCGGCGCCACCGCCACCGCGCCCTTGAATGCTCCCGCTGTGACTGCACCTGCCACGCCCGCGACAGGCTCTGCCGCTGGTGCCGCTACGCCCCGCAATGCGCCGGTTGCGTCCGCCACGCCCGCTGGCAGTGCGCGAGCAGCGTCATCTGGCGTCGTGGCGGCGGACCCGCAGGCGCTGCGGCTCGATGAGCAGGAAACCTACCGCACCGCGCTGAATCTGCTGCTCGAAGAGAACAAACCGCTCGATGCGGCCGCGCGCTTTCAAAGCTATATAGAGCGCTTTCCCAGCGGGCGTCTTTTTACCAATGCGCTCTATTGGCAGGGTGAAGCCTTCATTCTGGTAGGGCGCAATCAGGAAGCCATCGACGTATTCAATCGCTTGCTCAAAGAATACCCGCTGGATGCCAAGGCGCCTGGCGCCATGCTCAAGGCGGGTGTGGCTTACGATCGCATGAACAAGCGCAGTACGGCGGATGGCCTGTGGAAGGATTTGCAGACACGCTTTCCCACCGCCACGGCGGAGATCAACGCCGCGCAGGATTATCTGAGGCGCCGCTGAGTCGCTGTGCCCGTGCAATCCGCGCCACGCGCCTTTGGGGGCGCGTGGCCTGCGGAGTCCGTCATGACCAAAACCACCTTGCGCCTCACTGAAATTTTCCATTCGCTGCAAGGCGAAGCGCGCAGTGCGGGCACGCCTACCGTATTCGTGCGTCTTACGGGCTGCCCTTTGCGCTGCGGCTACTGCGATACCGCGTATGCCTTCACCGGCGGTGTGCTGTATGAGCTAGACCAGGTATTGCGCGAAGTGAGCCACTGGCAAACGCGGCATGTGTGCGTTACCGGCGGCGAACCGCTGGCGCAGCCTGCGTGCCTGGAACTTCTCACTGCGCTGTGCGATGCCGGGTATGAGGTGTCGCTCGAAACCAGCGGCGCCCTTGATGTGGCGCGCGTCGATCCGCGGGTGAGCAAGGTGATGGATCTGAAAACGCCAGGTTCGGGCGAAGCCGCGCGCAATCGCTACGACAATCTTGCGCATATCCGCGCGCACGATCAGCTCAAGTTCGTGCTGTGCGACGAGGCCGATTATCACTGGGCTGGCGAGATGCTGACCCGCCATGCCTTAGCGGCGCTGACCGCCGATATCTGGTATTCCCCGGTTTATGGCGAACTCGATCCCACAGAGCTTGCCGCCTGGATACTGCGCGATCGCTTGCCAGTACGCTTGCAGATTCAATTGCACAAGCTGCTGTGGCAGGACGCCCGCGGCAAATGAATGGCCGTACCTCATGAACAATGACATGACCACTCCCCAACGCGCCGTGGTACTGCTGTCAGGCGGCCTCGATTCCACCACCTGTCTTGCGCTGGCGCAGCAGCAGGGTTATGCCTGTTATGGCTTGAGTTTCGACTATGGCCAGCGTCATCACAGCGAGCTTGCCGCCGCAGAACGCATCGCGCGCGCGGCGGATTTGTGCGCTTATAAAGTGGTGAAGCTGGATCTGAGCGGCATCGGCGGTTCCGCGCTCACCGATCCTTCGCTCGCGCTGCCGCAGCAAGCCAGCGCGGGCATTCCGATTACTTACGTGCCTGCGCGCAACACGGTGTTTCTCGCTTATGCGCTGGCCTGGGCGGAAGTGCTGGAAGCATCTGCCATCTTCATTGGCGTCAACGCCATGGATTATTCCGGTTATCCTGACTGCCGCCCGGATTTCATCAATGCGTTCCAGATCATGGCGAACCTTGCCACCAAGGCCGGCGTCGAAGGCCGCACGCTGCGCATCGAAACTCCGCTCATCGCGCTCAGCAAGGCCGAGATCATCCGCGCGGGTCTTGCAGCGGGCGTTGATTACGCTGCCACGGTGTCGTGTTATCAAGCGGATGCGGAAGGTAGAGCCTGCGGCGTGTGCGACAGTTGCCGCCTGCGCCGCAAGGGGTTTCGTGAAGCGGGCATCGCCGATCCCACGCGCTATATTGCTTGAATTTTTTTTTGCGGATGAGTACCATGCGCGCCTTCCTGAGGGGGCACCCGCAGAGGGGCGTTAGCTCAGTGGTAGAGCAGTTGGCTTTTAACCAATTGGTCGAAGGTTCGAATCCTTCACGCCCCACCATCTCAGGAGGTTCCCGTCTCAGGAAATTCCCGTCCCAGGAAGTTCCCGTCGCGCGTCCGGCGCTACACTGCACGTTGATTGACTGCCTCGCGCGCGGCGCACTCCCTGTTTGAGAGCGTCCTGCCGAGAGAGCGTCATGCCAACGAACCACGACAACACAGCCCTCATTGCCGATCGCGCGCTGGTCAAGCGCTGGTTGGATCGCGTGCCTGCGCATGAGGCGGTCGACGCCGCCCGCGCTGCCGATTACATAGGCAAGATCAAGGCGCTCTTGCACGAGCGCAATGCCGTGCTGGTGGCGCATTACTACACCGATGCCGCGCTGCAAGCGTTGGCGGAGGCAACGGGCGGTGTCGTTGCCGATTCGCTGGAGATGGCGCGTTTCGGCGCGCAAAGCAGCGCTACCACACTGGTGGTGGCAGGCGTGCGCTTCATGGGGGAAACCGCCAAGATTCTCAGCCCGGAAAAAACCGTGCTGATGCCCACGCTGGAGGCTACCTGTTCGCTCGACATCGGCTGTCCGCCGCATGAATTCGCCGCATTCCGCGCGCAATACCCTGAACACCTGGCCGTGGTGTACGCCAATACCTCGGTTGGGGTGAAGGCGATCAGCGATTGGGTGGTGACTTCCGCCATCGCGGTAGACGTGGTGGAACATTTGCTGGATCAGGGCCGCCAGGTGATCTGGGCGCCTGATAAACACCTGGGCCGTTACATCCAGCGCAAACTCGGCAACAGTGACGACATCGTATTGTGGGATGGCGCCTGCATCGTGCACGAGGAATTCAAGACGCGCGCCCTGCTCGACATGCAGCAGCTTTATCCCGATGCCGCCGTGCTGGCCCACCCGGAAGCGCCGCTGGCGGTATTGGAGTTGGCTGCTGTGGTGGGTTCCACCACGCAAATCATTCGCGCCGCCAAGGAACGCAGTGAGCCGCGTTTCATCGTGGCCACCGATCACGGCATTTTCTACAAGCTCCAGCAGCAAGCCCCCGGCAAGGAATTCATCATGGCGCCCACCTCGGGCGAAGGCGCCACCTGCCGCAGTTGCGCGCAGTGCCCATGGATGGGGATGAACACGCTGCAAGCGCTCTATGAATCACTGCTGCATGGCAGCAACGAAATTCAGGTTGATCCGGCCTTGGGCCAACAGGCGCTCAAGCCTTTGCAACGGATGCTGGATTTCCGCGCGCAGCGCTGAGCCTCATGCCTACTCTCCTTCGCGTCCATACAGCGTGCGCACGGAGAGGGTTAGGGTGGAGGCTGTTCTAGTTAGTGGTAAAACTCCGCTTCGATTCCCGCGATGTAGTCGAGCCGCTGACGCAGGCGTGCCAACGCAATCTGATCGCGTTCCTGCCGCAGCGCGAAGTTGATCTGTTCCTTGGCGTGGGCGAAATCCCCGATCGTGATGAAATATTCGGCGCGCGCCTGATGCACCTTGGCGATGTTGCCGGCGAGGCCCTGCACTTCGGCCAGGTCGTACCAAAGCTGCATGTCATCGGGGTAGAGCGCTGCGTGTTTTTCCAGCACTGTTACCGCTTTATCGTATTCTCCGGCCTTGGTCAGTGCGGTGGCGTAGGCCATGGTGAGCGGGTGGTTGTCGGGATTGATGCGCAGATGATCCTGCAAGATCTGGAACGCACGCGGATAATTTTTGGCGGCCACCGCGATGTCGGCGGCCAGCATCGCATAGGTGATGCGCGCGGGCTCCTTGGCGAGCAGCGTATCGAGCGTCTCCGCGGCCCCAATAGCCTGCCCGGTTTTCAATTGCGCCAGCGCGATGCCGTAGCGTGCAGCATCGGCTTCCGCACCGCGCAGTTGCGGCAGCCGGCGTTGGCGGCTGGTGATTTCGGCGTCGAGATTGGTGGCGTAGTGGATCAGCACGCGCTCGCGCATCAGGAGAAATTCTGAGTTTTGCACATGATCGACGCCAGGGTAGGTGCGCGCGCGGTTACGGGCATCGGCGACACGGCTTTCATCCAGCGGGTGCGTGGAGAGAAATTCTGGAACGCGCTGAGTGGTAGTGCGCATCCGCAGCATCTGCTCGAACATGCCGCCCATGTCGGCGGGATCAAAACCAGCGTTGTAGAGATTGCGGATACCCACGCGATCAGCTTCCTGTTCGTTGCCGCGCGAAAAACGCAATTGATTGTCGATGCCCATGGCCTGGCTGGTCATCAGCGCCGCTTGCCCAGCGTTGCCGCCCACGGTGGCCATGATGACGAGGCTGGCGAGCAGGCCAGCCATGTTCGGCAGCACGTTGCGGCGCTGCTCCTCGATGCCGCGCGCGTAATGGCGCTGGCTGATGTGCGCCAACTCGTGCGCCAGCACCGAGGCGAACTGGCCTTCGTTCTGCGCATAGAGAAAGAGCCCAGCGTTCACGCCCACCACGCCGCCCGGCGCGGCGAAAGCGTTCAATTCCTTGCTGTCGATCAGAGCGAAAGAGAGGCGTTTGTCGGTAAGCTCCGAGGTGGAGGCCAGCTTGTAGGTAAGGCTCGTGATGTATTCGGCAATCAAGGTATCGTTGAACAGCGGTGTCTGCGCGCGCACCGAACGCAGGAACTCACGGCCAAAGCGGTATTCCTGTTCAGTGGAAATCGTGCCGGAGAGGGCATCGCCGAGCACGGGCAGCCTCACTTGCGCCAACACCTGGGTACTGGACAACAACAGCGCCGTGCTCAAGGCAGCGGCGCGGGCGAGTGGGGCGGGGCGGGCGATTGGAGTGGAGCGGTTTGTGATTGGCATGGCGGACGCCTGTGGCTGTATGCGTTGGCAATCGAGAGCGCTGATATTACGCCTTCTTACCAGCAATCTCTCGGTTTTTACGTGGTGCCTGAGTAGAATAACGCCTTATGATGTTTCATGCCGACCAAGAATTAGACCTCTGCGGTCTCAACTGCCCGATGCCGCTGCTCAAAACCAAGCAAGCGCTCAACCGTATGGAATCCGGCAAGGTCATTTTGGTAAAAGCCACCGACCCTGGATCCGAACGCGATTTTCAGGTATTCGCGGCGCAAAGTGGCACCGCGTTGCTGCGCATGGAACATTCCGATGGTACCTTCTGCTATTGGTTGCGCAAGCCTTGAATGGTTGCGCAAGCCTTAAGCAGGCTTCTCATACAGGCTTTTTGTCATGACTAATGTTTTTCACGGCTTGTATCGGCGTTATTTCTCCGAAGAAGAGTCCATCATTTTCACTTTGCTGCTGGTGGCGTTCTTCACTGTGATGCTGACCATGGGCAGCGTCATCGCGCCGCTGCTGTGGAGCCTGGTGCTCACGTACATGCTGCAAGGGCTGGTGAACGCGCTGGAAAGGCTGCACATGCCGCACAATCTGGCGGTGTATCTGGTGTATTTCGTGTTTCTGGGCGTGACGCTGCTGAGTTTTCTGGTATTTCTGCCGTTCACGTTCAATCGTCTCACGGTATTGATTCACGACATGCCGGAGATGATCGAGCATCTGCGCAGGTTGCTGTTGCTGCTGCCGGAGAACTATCCCGATGTGTTTTCCGTCGAGCAGGTGCAGCGTTGGTTCAGTGTGGTGCAGAGCGAGCTGATGGCCTGGGGGCAAATGGTGCTGTCGCAATCCATTTCGAGTTTTCCGCGGCTCGTCACCTGGATGGTATACACGGTGCTGGTGCCGATCCTGGTGTTTTTCATGCTGAAGGATTCGGAGAAGCTGCTGCGCTGGTTCAAAAACTGGCTGCCCGAGCGGCGGCCGATCATGGCGCAGATCTGGCTGGAGATGAACGATCAGCTTTCCAACTATATCCGCGGCAAGGCGCTGCAAATCGTGAGTGTCGCGGGCGTCGTGTTCGTGGCCTTCGCGTTGATGGGGCTGCATTATTCGCTGTTGTTGGCGGTTTTGGTGGGCGTCTCGGTGATCGTGCCTTATGTGGGCGCCGCCGCCGCCGCCGTGCCGGTGATACTGGTGGCGCTGTTTCAGTGGGGCTTTAGTAGTGAGTTCTATCAACTCCTCACGATTTTTCTGGTGCTGCACGCGCTCGATGGCAACTTGCTGGTGCCGCTGATTTTTTCCGAAACGGTCAATCTGCATCCCATCGCCATCATCGCCGCGGTACTGGTGTTTGGCGGTGTATGGGGTTTTTGGGGCGTATTTTTTGCCATTCCGCTCGCCACTTTCATCAAGGCTATCATCCGCGCCTGGCCCATCAGCGCCACGGCATCCGGCGCCAGGCTCGAGGAACAGGACGCGCCTTGAGGTGGCAGGATCTGCGTCAGACAGAGCAGCGGCGCGTATCAAGTTGCCGGTGATTCCGCTAAACTTGCGCACTTTTGCAAAGGGTCGCCAAAGGCCGTCCAGTGGACGTGAACCGGCCTAAGAGGAAGAAAGAGGTACACATGATCACCGGCAGTATCGTGGCACTCGTCACACCCATGACTCCCGCAGGAGCCGTGGATTACCCGGCCCTGAGCCGCCTGGTGGAGTGGCACATCACGCAAGGCACGAACGCCATCGTGGCTGTCGGCACCACCGGGGAATCCGCCACCTTGGAAGTCGAGGAGCACATCGAGGTGATCCGCCAGGTGGTAGCGGTTGCCGCTGGCCGCATTCCGATCATCGCCGGCACCGGCGCCAACTCCACCACCGAAGCCATCGCCTGGAGTGCTGCCGCGCGCACGGCAGGCGTGGATGCGTGTCTCTTGGTCACGCCGTATTACAACAAGCCCAGCCAAAGGGGCCTGTACCAGCATCACAAGGCCATCGCCGAGGCGGTGGATATTCCGCAGATTCTCTACAACGTGCCCGGCCGTACCGCCTGTGACATGCTGCCCGACACCATCGCCAAACTGGCAGAGCTGCCCAACATCGTCGGTGTCAAGGAAGCTACCGGCAACCTTGAACGTGGCCGCCAAGTGCTGCAATTGGTGCCAACGGATTTCGCCGTGTACTCCGGCGACGATGCCACTGCGTTGGAACTGATTCTGCTGGGCGCCAAAGGCAATATTTCAGTGACGGCCAATGTCATACCGCACAGGATGAGCGAAATCTGCCTTCTGGGCCTCGCCGGCAAGGCGGACGCGGCGCGCGAGTTGAATGCGCGCATTGCCGCCTTACACAAGGATCTGTTCCTCGAATCCAATCCTGTGCCGGTAAAATGGGCGCTCAAGGAAATGGGCTTGATCCAAAGCGGCATTCGTCTGCCGCTGGTGGAACTGGATCCCCTCTATCACGAACCCTTGCGCCGGACCTTACACGCCTGCGCCGTTTTATGAGGTTGACCGCTGTGCTTCGCTGTACTTTCTCTTCGCTGCGCTGCTCTTTTTTTTCGCTGCGCTGCTCTCCTTCGCTGCGCTGCTGTGGCGCCTCTGCGCTGCGCTGCGCCGCTGTTTGCCGTTGCTGCACGATCGTGTTGACTGGGCTCGCGCTGTTGGCTTTGCAGTCCTGCTCGCTGTTTTCCTGGGTGCCTGGCATGGATCGCCTGGCGGGCGATAACGGCGTATTCCACGATCGCAAGGCCGAATATCTCGATGCCAAAACGCTGCCGCGCACCCAGATACCGGAGGGCCTCGACAGTTTCGTCATCGACGATCTCTTGGTGATTCCCGAGGTGCCGGGCGCCGCCGACCAGACCTTTCTCGATCCGCCGCGCCCGCGCAGCCTTGAAGGCCGCTCCGATCGTGAAGTCGTGATCCAGCGCATGGATAGAGATAGCTGGATCGTGGTGGATGTCAGCCCGAGCCAGGTCTGGCCGCGCATCCGCGATTACTGGGGAACGCAGCGCATCGACATCGCCTTTGAAGATCCCACCGACGGCGTCATGGAAACCGGCTGGTTCGTGCGCGCGGGCAATGTGATCAGCCGTGATCGCGTGCGTATTACGGTGGAAACCGGTTTTCAGAACAATAGTTCAGAAATTCGCCTGGTGCAGATGTCGCAAGCGCAGGCCACGCCTGCCTTCGATGTAGCCTGGCCAGCGGCCTCGCAAGAGCCTGACGTCGAAACCGCGCTGGTCAGCGCCCTGGCGAGCTATCTCGCCGATGTGGCGGATTTGTATACCGCCTCATCCGTGTCGTTCCTTGCGGGCAACATCTCGAGCACCGGCAAGGCCACGCTTGAAGCGCGCCAGAATGGCGGCGAAGCGCTGCTGTTGCAGGCGCCTTATGAACGTGCCTGGGCGGCAGTCGCGCGTGCCTTGCAGCGCGGCAACGTACTTATTGATACCCAGGATTCTGGCGCCGGCCTCTTCGAGGTGAACTATGTGCCTGGCTCGGGCGATAGAGAAAAAAACAAACCCGGCTTTTTCAAACGCTTGTTCACATTCGGCAACGGCATTACCGAACCGAGCGCTTTGCAAGTGCGTTTACAGCGAACCAACAATGGCAGCATCGAAGTGCAGGTACTTCCCAAGAACGACGCCGCAGCGGGCAAGAATGCGAATAAGGCACAGGCTGTTCCGCCTGCCACCGAATTGCTGCGCTTGATTCGCGATACCATCGCCTGATCTTGGCCGGGCGCTGCCTCGCTAATTGATTGCATATTTTTTAATTTTTTTCGTATCGCGGAGCAGACCATGGAAAAGCGCGAATTGATCTATACCGGCAAAGCCAAAAGCGTCTACAGCACGGATGACCCCGCCCTGTTCGTGATGCACTATCGCAACGACACCTCGGCTTTCGACGGCAAAAAAGTGGAAAAACTGGCCGATAAGGGCCGCGTGAACAACCTGTTCAACGCCTTCATCATGGGCAAGCTGGCAGAGGCCGGTATCAAGTCGCACTTCGTCAAACTGCTCAATGACACGGATTCGCTGGTGTGCAAGCTGACGATGATCCCCGTGGAATGTGTGGTCCGTAACTATGCAGCGGGCAGTTTGTGCAAGCGCTATGGCATCGAGGAAGGCCGCGCCATTAACCCGCCGACCTTCGAATTCTTTTACAAGAGCGATGCGCTGCACGATCCGATGATCAACGACTCCCACATCCTGTCGTTCGGCTGGGCCACGCAGCAGCAAATCGACGCCATGAAGGCGCTGACCTTCAAGGTGAACGACGTGCTCAAGGCGCTGTTCGATGCCGCAGGTATGCTGCTGGTGGATTACAAACTGGAATTCGGCATGTACGAAGGCGCTGTGCTGCTCGGTGATGAATTCAGCCCCGACGGCTGCCGCATCTGGGACAAAGCCACGCGCAAGAAAATGGACAAGGACCGCTTCCGTCAGGATCTCGGCGGCGTGATCGAAGCCTACCGCGAAGTGGGCGAACGCCTGGGCATTGATTTCAACCGCGGATGAACGCGGCTCCGCTGCTGCTTTCCCTGCTGGGCGGCCTTGCAGCCGTCTTCGCTGTACTCAGCCTGGTGCTGGCGCTGCGCGTGTCGCGTTTGCGCGCCCTGCTGGAGCCAATGGCGCGTCTCGAACAACACCTGCAACGCGAACAAGCGTTGACGCAGACCTTGCGCGAACAACTGACGCGCGCGGAAACCTTGCGGCAGCAGGAAGGCAAGCAACACGAAGAAAAAATCCAACTGCTCATCGAGGCGCGTGAAACGCTGAGTTTGCAGTTCAAGCAAGTAGCCAGCGATATTCTGGAACAAAAAGGCAAGAGTTTTGCCGCCAGCAGCCAGGAGCAATTGCACGCCTTGCTCAGGCCCTTGAGTGAGAAAATTCACGGGTTCGAGCAGCGGGTGGAACACAGCTACAGCGAAGAAGCACGGCAGCGTTTCGCGCTGGAAAAGGAAATTCGCGCCTTGCTCGAACTCAACGCCCGCATCAGCGTGGATGCAGTCAACCTGACCAAAGCGCTGCGCGGCGAAAGCAAGACGCAAGGCATCTGGGGTGAGGTAATTCTCGAGCGCGTGCTGGAAAAATCCGGGCTCGAACGCGGCCGCGAATACGAAACCCAGGTGAGTCTGCACGATGGCGAGGGCGGCAAGGGCCAGCCGGATGTCGTAGTACATCTGCCCGAGGGCCGGCACGTCATCATTGATTCCAAGGTAAGCCTGAGCGCCTATCAAGAGTATTGTGCCGCCGAGGATGAAGAGGGCAGGGCGCTGCATCTGCGCCAGCATCTGCTGTCGATCCGCAATCACGTGCGCGGCTTATCAGAGAAAAGCTATCAACACCTGAGCGGCCTCAACACGCTCGACTACGTGCTGATGTTCCTGCCGGTTGAAGCCGCCTTCACCTTGGGCGTGCAAGCGGATGAGCCGCTTTTCACCGATGCTTTCGCTAAAAATATCATTTTGGTGGGGCCTTCGACCTTGCTGGCCACGCTGCGCACCATTCAAAGTATCTGGCGCTACGAGTACCAGAATCGCAACGCGCAGGAAATCGCCGATCAGGCAGGGCGGCTTTACGACAAATTCGCCGATTTCGTCAAAGACCTCGAGGAAATCGGCTACCGCCTCGAACAGAGCCACAAAGCCTGGGATCAGGCGCGCGGCAAGCTCCAAAGCGGCAAGGGCAACCTGCTCAACCGCACGGAAAAACTGCGCAAGCTTGGCGCCCGCAACCGCAAAGCGCTACCACGCCATCTGTTGGATCAAGATGACGATGACGCCGAACCCAGCGAGGAGAACGCCAGTGATAACGCCTGAGCTTAGCGCCATCACGGCGTTTCTGCCCTGCGCCACGCCAAAGGCGTGGCTGGAACGCGCGGTCAGAGAACCTGCGCTGCTCTTGATCGATCACGCCAACTGCGAAAAAAAAGCCGCTGCCACAGCGATGAACCTGATGTACCGTTATGTCGATCGTATGGAACTGTTGGTCAAAATGTCGCAATTGGCGCGCGAGGAACTGCTGCATTTCGAGCAGGTGGTGGCCTTGATGCAGGAACTCGGCATCGCCTACGCTCACCTCGGGCCCGCGCGTTATGCTGCGGGTTTGCGCCAGCATCTACGCACGCACGAACCGGCCAAGCTGGTTGATACGCTGATCGTTGGCGCTTACGTGGAAGCACGCTCGTGCGAGCGCTTTGCCGCGTTGCTGCCACACCTGGAACCGCGCATCGCACGCTTCTATGCTTCGTTGCTGCGTTCCGAACTGCGGCATTTTCAGGATTATCTGGCCTTGGCCCAGCTTTACGCGAGCGAGGACATCAGCGCGCGCGTGGCGTGGTTCAGAACGATCGAGCAGGAATTGATCGAAAGTCCTGACATGGATTTTCGCTTTCACAGCGGTGTGCCAGTGACGCCTGAAGGGTAGTTTTTGAGATTGTATAGTTTTTGAGATTGTATAGTTTTTGAGAACGTTAAAATGAGGTGCAAGCCTCTGGTGGTCCCAGTCTTTTTCCAGGGGCGTCGAGCGCCATGGATGGCGCGAGCCGAGCCCTACATGGACGTACTTGCGGGCGTGTCTGGCCACCGCGCTCCCACGCCAGGCTCTCGGCATCGGTGATGGAAAGGCCGCTGCGCCAAATTGGAATAATAATTCTTGATTACGGCATACCTTGCGTGTCAGATCCGCTGCCTTCCAGTGGGCGCCGCGCTTGCAACTGCGCCAATTGCTCCGGCATGGCGTCGTTCAGGACTGAATTTTCCAGAAAACGCGCGGCGAGGTCGGTGCGGCCTCTGGCTCTGAGCGCGGCGTAAACCAAGAGTTCAAATTGCGCGCGCAGCGCCGCTTCCGCGGCGTGCAGGCCCAGCCGTTTCAGCAGGAACAACAGCGCTTCAGCGGTGCTGTAGCGCTCGGCGTCTTGCTTGGCGCGTAGCCAGAAACGGCTGGCGCCGGTCAGCGGCAGGCTGACCAGACGGCCCCAGTGCTTCACCTCTTTTGCCATGGTGGCGGCTTCGGTCCAGGCGCCGTCGATCAGCATCACCTGCAATTGCGCAGGATCAGCTTCTGGCGGCAAGGGCTGGCCTTGAGGATGCAGAATCCACAGATCGCGCCCAGGCAGCAGCAGGTCTTGCGGGCGCGGCGGTTGCCGGAAGTCCCACAGTGCCTGCGTGCAACCGGTAAACAGGCGCTGAATCAGATTGCCGGTACTGCTGGGGCGCGTTGCTTCGCGCGGATGTGTGAGTAGCGTCAGTGCCAGCGGCGTAGCGATGGGCCTTGCCGCGGCGCAGACGCACCAGCGCAGCGTGAGCTGGCAGCGCGGGCAGCGGGAGGAGCGGCGGCGGATGACGCTGCGCATGGGTGGGCTACAGAAAGGCGGGCTACAGAAACAAGCGGCTTCAGGCGTAGCGCGGTGGCCGTTTTTCGTAGAAGGCGGCGACACCTTCTTTGCAGTCGGGCCCTTCGATGCAGCGCTGGTAGAGTTCGATTTCGCGGCGATAGCCGCTGACGAGATCGTTGCTGAGCGTGGCATTGAGCGCCTGCTTCACCTGGCGCACCGCCAGCGGCGAGGCGGCGCGGATGCGGCGCGCTGCGTCCAGAGTGGCGGCGAGCAATTCGCTCTGCGGCAGCACCTGGTTGAGCACGCCCCAGCGCAGTGCGTCGTCGGCGGAAAACACCGCGCCGCTCAGGCACAATTCTTTGGCGCGTGCCAGGCCCACCGCGCGCGGCAGCCACTGCGTGCCGAGCGCGCCGGGGATGAAGCCGAGCTTGGGCTCGGGGAAGCAGAAGCGCGCTTGGGGGCAACCGTAGGCGAAATCGCAATTGAGCACCAATTCCAGGCCGCCGCCGAAAGCGGTGCCGTTGACCGCCGCCAGCACTGGCAGGGGGCAGTCGTGCATGGCCAGCATCATTTGTTCCAGCACGGCGTGCTGGCGCAGCCATTCTTGCGTGGAAACGCCGTGACGTTCCTTGAGATCGGCGCCCGCGCAGAAACTCGCCTCGCCAGCGCCGGTGAGCACCACCACCCTGTACGGCGCGCTCTCGACGTAGAGCGTTTGCCAAAGTTGCAGCAGTTCGCGGGTCATTACCGTGTCGAGCGCGTTGCGCACCGCGGGGCGGCGCAAGGTGAGCAGCAGAATGCCGTCATCGACGAGGCCGACCTCGAGTGTGCTGAACTGGCGCGTATGTAACGGAGTCATGAGTGAGAATCGTGTAGGCTGGTGGACGCTTATTGGTGGAGGGTTGCGGCGATACAGTGGCGGCGGAAGGCTGCGGCGGAGCGTTGCGAAGGGTTATTGCAGCAGCGCGCGCAGGTCGGCGTTCACCGCTTCCGCCCACAAACGGTAGCCTTCCGCCGTGGGGTGCAAGCCGTCGCTCATGATGGTGGTGGGGATGGAACCATCAGGCGCTAGGAATATTTTGCCAATATCCTTGTAGAATACGCGCCCGCCGTCGTGCAGGCGGCTGATGATGGTATTGATCTCGGCAATCTGCGGGCGTAGTGGGCTATCAGGCGTGGCGCGTGGAAACACGCCCAGCAGCAGAATTTTCGCTTGCGGAAAGTGCCGCTGTAACGACAGCACCACAGCGCCGATGCCTTCGGCGATTTCGCCCGCGAGATTGGCGCGGGTGTTGTTGGTACCGATCATCAGCATGATGGCCTTGGGCTGGAAGCCTTCGCCTTCGCCGTTGTCCAGGCGATAGAGCACGCCTTGGGTGGTATCGCCGGCGATGCCGAAATTGGCCACCTTGAGGTCGCCGAAGTATTGGTCGAATACCGCTTTACCGGCGCGCGGGCCGGTTTCGCTGCGCCACCAGTCGGTGATGGAATCGCCCATGAACAGCACGTCGATGTTGCCCGCCTGCGCCACCTGTTTGTTGGCGTTGTGCTGGGCCTGAAAGTTGGGCGCGAGGTTGGGAATGATGGCGCTGTTGACGGCGTGAGGGTCGATCCCGATCAGCCAGGGGTAGGCGTCCATCAGCGCCTTGTCGGCGGTGGGCAGCGTGGTTTTGAAGTTTGCCACCAAGCTCTGCACTCTGGCGAGTTCGGCGCCACTGGGGCGCGGCATCACCACCGCCTCGGGCACGGGAGCCGCTTGCACTTGCCTGGGTTGCGCCAGGGTGCCGTGGCAGGCCAGTGCTGTGGCCAGGAGCAGGGAGAAACGCAGAGAGTGAGAAACGCGCAGCATGATGAACTCCTCGGATTGGTGGGGGCGGATTGATGGAGGCGTGCAGGGTAGGACGGCGTGATTCTACTCCGTAAGTTTTACCGGGCGAGCGAGAAATTTACCGCTTTTGGCGGGATGGGGGCGAGGTAAACCCCGCGGTCATGAATGCAAGCATCACTACAGTGAAATTTTATATGGCGTGGCCGCTGGTGGCCGGGCTCTTGCTGGGCCTGCCTTTGGGTTGGGGTGCCGAGACGGAACCTCTGAGCACAGCGCCGCCGGACGTGGCTGTGGACGCCGTGCCCGCACCCGAGCCGCCGCCGCAGATCACGCTGTCGCCGGTCATGCTGCCGTTCAACCGGCAGTGGCTGATTGATTATGCTCGTCAGTTGGCCACCCAGGAATTTCAACCGCGCGTAATCGCCGAGCAAAGCCCGCTCAGGCAGATGAGTTACGACGAATACCGCGCCATCGTGTTCAACCCGAATGCGGCGATCTGGAAGGGGCTGGGCCTCAATTTTACGGCGGAACTGTTTCACCCCGGGTTCATTTTCAACAACCCGGTGCTGGTCAATCTGGTGCAGGAAGGCATCGCGCGCCGCATTGATTTCAGCACGGATCTGTTCATGTTCGGCGAGCGTGCCAAGCAATACCAGGGCGCGCTGGCCGAGGGTTATTCTGGTTTGCGTTTGCGCTATCCGCTCAATAGCGTCGATATTTCGAGCGAGTTTCTGGTGTTCCAGGGCGCCAGTTATTTGCGTTCGCTGGGCCGCGATCAGTTCTACGGCCTTTCCGCGCGCGGTCTGGCGCTCAACACCGCGCGCCCGCAAGGCGAGGAATTTCCGTTTTTCAGCGAGTTTTGGATCGAACAGCCTGGATCTGCGGCGCAGGAAATCGTGGTACATGCCTTGCTCGACAGCCCCTCGGTAACGGGCGCCTATACATTTCGCGCGCGGCCCGGCGCCACCACCACCATGGATGTCGAAGTTGCCTTGTTCGCACGCCGTGAGGCGGCGCACTACGGCCTCGCGCCGCTGACGTCGATGTTTCTGCTCGACGCCACCAATCACTCCCGCTTCGATGATTACCGCCCCGCGGTGCATGATTCCGATGGCCTCTCGATCTGGAACGCCAGTGGCGAAAAACTGTGGCGCCCGCTTGCCAACCCGCGAACCTTGCAAATCTCCGCGTTCCTCGGCGCCAGTCCGCGTGGCTTTGGCTTGATGCAGCGCGCCAGCGCTTTCAGCGATTTTGAAGACAACGAAGCGCGCTACGAAAAACGGCCCTCGCTGTGGATCGAGCCGCTGGGGCAGTGGGGCGCGGGCCATGTGGAACTGGTGGAAATTCCCACCGACGAGGAAGTCAACGACAACATCGTGGCG
The DNA here is from genome assembly GCA_031260485.1 of Pseudomonadales bacterium. Classification (GTDB taxonomy): domain Bacteria; phylum Pseudomonadota; class Gammaproteobacteria; order Pseudomonadales; family Pseudohongiellaceae; genus CAILUG01. Next base: position 27,516 of record JAIRJU010000237.1, read on the forward strand.
TATTGGCAGCCGCAAGAGCCGCTGCGCGTGGATCAGCCCTTGAGCTTTTCCTACCGTATGCACTGGGGCCGCGATCTGCCCGAAACCAGCCTGGAGGGCGTCATCGTCGCCACACGCCAGGGCGCGGTGCCGCGCGCCAACCGGGTGAGCGACACCGAGCGCGTATTCACCGTGGATTTTCAGGCTGCGGAATTTCCCGACGATCTCACGGTCAAGGTTAGCGCCAGCCGCGGTGCCGTCACTGATGCACGCGGCGAATATCTTGCGCAGCGTGGCGTGTATCGCGTGTATCTCAAGTTCGATCCGCAGCAGGAAAGCGTGGCGGAACTGCGCATGACGCTGACTCATGCCGACAAACAGTGGGGAGAGACATGGCTGTATCGCTGGACACGTTAGGACGCGCGACGCCGCCTGCCGCGCCCTTGCTCATGCCGCGGCAGGTATTGAGCGCTGCACCTGCCAGAGTCAGTTTTCCCTGGCAGGGCTGGCGCACCTCGCTGGCGCGGTTGATGACCTTTGGCGGTGCGTTGGCGCTGACTGCTTACGCGGCGTGGCAGATGTACCTCATCGTGTCGGTGGTAGGCGTTACCGCCTTGCAGTGGCTGATGCTGGCGTTGTTCGTCATCACCTTCGGCTGGATTGCGCTCAGCGCCACCGGCGCGTTGGCAGGCGTCTTGTTTGGCCGTGGCCGTTACCGCGCCGCCAAGGATGCTGAGCCAGCGGGCCTTACCGCGCTCTTGATGCCGGTTTACAACGAAGATCCCACGCGCACGTTCGCCGCACTTTATGCCATGGGACGCGCGCTCTGTGAGCGCGCGCTGGAGCGCCATGTTGAACTCTTCGTCATTTCCGATAGCACCGATCCGGCGAAATGGGCGCAGGAAACCAGCGCGTATCACACACTGCGCGAGGCATTCGCGGGAAAATTGAACGTATGGTATAGACGCCGCAGCGATAATGCCGGCAAGAAAGCCGGTAACGTGGAAGATTTTGTCACGCAATGGGGTGCGCGTTACGACTACATGGTGGTGCTCGACGCCGACAGCCTGATGAGCGCCGCTGCACTCAACACCTTGATGTGCGAGATGGACGCCGATCCCGCCTGCGCGCTGCTGCAAACATTGCCGCGCTTGCAGGGCGGGCATTCGCTGTTCGCGCGCTTGCAGCAATTCGCTGGCGCCGTTTACGGCCCGGTGGTGGCGCGCGGCATCACTGCCTGGCAAGGCAACGACGGCAATTTCTGGGGCCACAACGCCATCATCCGCGTGCGCGCCTTTGCCGCCGCCGCGGGCCTGCCGCTGTTGCCGGGCAAAAAACCTTTCGGTGGCGCCATTATGTCGCACGATTTCGTGGAGGCCGCGCTGCTGCGCCGCGCGGGTTGGGCGGTGCGGATGCTGCCCGAGTTGCAGGGCTCGTGGGAAGAAAGCCCGCCCACGCTGCTCGACATGGCCACGCGCGATCGCCGCTGGGCGCAGGGCAACATTCAGCATTTGGCGGTGCTCAAGCGCGCCAAGGGTTTGCGCTGGCCTAATCGGGTACACATGCTGATCGGGGTGATGAGTTATCTGGCCTCACCGCTGTGGCTCTTGCTGCTTACGGTGGGCGTGCTGCTCACCTCGGAAAGCGCCACCCAGCGCTTCGAATATTTCTCCGAGAAATTCCAACTCTTTCCTCACTGGCCGGTGTTCGATTCACAACGCATGATCGCGCTGTTCGTGGTGACCTTGAGCATCTTGCTGTTTCCCAAATTGCTCGGCTATCTGCGCGCCTGCATCCGCCGTGGTCCAGAGGCCAGCGGCGTGTTCGCACTCAGCGTGAGCGTGCTCGTGGAAACCTTGCTGTCGCTGCTCTACGCGCCGATCTGTATGCTGATTCATTCACGCCAGGTGTGGGAAATTTTCAGCGGCCAGGATTCCGGCTGGGAAGCGCAGCAACGCGGACGCAGTGCGGTGCCGTGGCGTTTGCTGGTGAAAAAACACGGCCTGCACACGGCGCTGGGGCTGCTGTTGACGCTGGGCCTCGCCTGGGCGGCGCCGCCGCTCTTGCCGTGGATGGCGCCCACCTTGGCAGGGCTCATCATGGCGATTCCGATGTCCGCGCTCAGTGGCAGCGAACCGCTGGCGCGGCTATTGCGCAAGGCACAGTTGTTGCGCATTCGTGAGGAAGTGGCAAGGCCCAGGGAATTCCAGTGGTGCGATGCGTTTGCCGCGGTGCTGCATGAACAACTGGCGCATTTCACGCTGCGCGATTTTCTCGCCGACGACGCCGCATTGGCGCGGCACTGCCGCACGTTGCCACCGCCGCGTCCTGCGCCGCATGGCCAGTTCGATCTCGACCACGTAACCGCCGCGCACAAACTCAAGCAAGCCCGCTCGATCGACGAGGTGCTGAACTGGCTGAACCGCCAGGAACTGCTGGCGCTGCTGCGCGACCCAGCGCTCTTGGCACGCTTGCCGCGCGGCGACGATCAACCGCCGACGCGCGTGCCGCTCAAGCAGGTGGCTGGCTTGCGTTAGCGTCCCAGCATCCGCGCCAATCTGCCGGACAGATCGTGATAATCAATGGTCCCCGTGCGCATCTGCCTGCGGTATAGCGGTGCAGTGATGATTGCGCTTGGCGTGGAAGTTGGATCAGGTGGTGGTGCTGGTGGAGGCGGTGTTGGTGTTGGCACGGCAGGCTCCAACACACTGGATTCCAACACTCCAGTAGTCGGTGCGCGCCTGTTGCTCAGGTCAGTAAAACCGGTGACGCTGATTTTGGTGCCTACCGTGGTTGTGGTGCCTGTCGTGGTCGTGGTCGTGGTTGTGGTTGCCGTGGCGCTATTGGTGGATGCAGACACGGGCGCAGGGGCGGGCACAGGCGCAGTGACCGGGGTGGGAGACGGGGTATGCTCGGGCAAATCCTCCAGTTCGGGAAAGTACGGGCCCACATCCATATTCGGCGCTGTTGCGGTGAGGAAAGATTCAAAACTGTGCGAGAAGCGTACGCGGTCGCTGAGGAAGGGTTGTTCATCACCGCAGAAGCGCGCCAGTATGGTCTTGAGGATCGAGCAGTGGTCGAGAATGACATCCGGCCTTGTGCCCGGCTTTACCCACGGCGAAACCACCAAGGTAGGGACGCGAATGCCATAGGGAATGTCGAGCGTTGTATCAGGCACTATGGGTTCGGTCGTGGTGAAGTCTCCCTGCATTATGCGCAAGGATTCGGGCGAGAGCGCCAGGTCGCGCAAGTTTTGTGGCACCTCGATGCTTACCGTCGTCGGCGCAGGTGCAGGTGTTGACGTTGGTTCTGGAACGGCTGTATCGAATTTCATTACCGGTCGGTTAATATTGATTTGGCGCAGGTCGGCGGTCAAGGTCTTGGCGCTTACGCTGGTGGCGGTATTGCCACTGCCAGAGACATTACCATTGCCAGAGACATTGCCGCTGGCGGCGCTACTGTTGGCAGCACCGCTGCTGACGGTGTTGTCTACACCTGGCGTGAGCGGCGCTGCGGCGGCGTAGACGGTATTCCACTGGAGAGAATCCAGCACCTCGGCGAGCGGCGGGACGACGTGATCGTAAAAACCGCCATGCTCGTCGTAGGTGATGAGTAGCAGCGTGTCGCGCCAGAGGGTCGGGTTTGAACGCAGCGTGTTATAGACCTTTTGCAGAAAACACTGACCGCGGTGCATGTCGGCATTGGGGTGGTCGTCATTCTGGGGGCGGTGGTGCATCGCCGGTTCGATCACGGTCAGTTCGGGCAGGTTGTTGCTGGCGACATCGGCAGCGAAGTCATCGAAGGCTTTGATGTGGGTGTTGTCGGTCGCATAGCGCGCAAACATTCTCAGCATGGTGACTGAAGGCGCGGATTCATAGACGCGCCAGCCCACGCCTTTACGGGTCAACAGGTCGTAGATCGTCGTCGCGCGCGACAGCAGAAAGTTGTCGCCATGGTTGTTGTCGAGAATGGGCACGCCGAGGCGGTCGTACTGCACATCGCCGGTCAGCGAATACATGCGGTTGGGCAAGGTCGGCCCAGGGTGGGAAGAAAAATAACGGTCGCAATACGTATAGTTTTCGGCGAGGAAGGCGGTTATCGGCAAGTCATTTTTTTCATAATAGCCGAGTACGGTGGAGGGCGTGCAGCCGAGCATCGTGGCCGGGGTGCTGAACTCCGGGTTATGCGGATCACGAGCGAGTGCCTCCTTGCGGGCACCTTCTATCCGCTTCAGAAAATTATCCATGAAGCCCTTGGGCGCGTTGATCCGGCGTTGGTCGGGTCCTGCCACCTGGTTGGCGAGTTGTTCGCGTACATCGTCTTGTTCGTGGCCCACCGCAAGCGGAATGCAGGTTTTTTCGTTGAAATAATTGGGCTCGAATTTGGCAATCCGCAAGGGATGAACAGGCACGGGTGGACGAGAAGCCGAGGGATCGGCGCCCGCGGCAGCGGCATTGATCGCGTTCATCATCTGTGGGGTAAGGCCGTCTGAACCCTCGTTGAAAGACGCTTGCGCGCGATAGCCAAGCACATGGTCGTAGGAGCGGTTCTCCATCATCACTACCACGATGTGCTTGATCTTTTTCTTGAGGTTGTCGGCCTTCCAGGTATCGCCCAGAGGCGGCTCGAAGGAAGGGTGGAACGCCGTCGCGCTGCGTGTCCGCCCAATGGCGGCGACATAGTGGTGGTTCGGCTTGCGGTCGGGCTCGGCCAGGGCGATGTGCTCGAACAGAATGTCTTCATTGTGCAGGCCCTCGAAGCGCGGCTGCAGATGGGTGAGATGTGCGCCGAAAAATATCATCAACAGGCGCGCCGCCAGCGCGGGATTGTTGAACAGTTTGGCCGCGCCTTCGACGATGCTCTTGTTGATGATGTCATCGATTAGATCTTCGATGTCTTCTGCCGCGACTACTGCGGCGAATAAGCCAACTACGCCAAAGTAAGCGGAGACTGCTTCCGCCAAGGCGGCGATAAGCAAGGTGCTGAATTCAATCTTGAATGGATCCGTGCTTAGCCATTGCACGATGCGCGGCGTGCCATCGGGATCGATTTTGATGCCAAGCTCGATGGCGGCCTCGCCGTTTTTCAGCGTGGCACTGGCGAGTTCCAGCGGGCCCCATTTGACTTTCACTGCGCCGTCGATCTTGATACTCAAACGCAGCGCGGGTATTGCCGAGCCGATCCCCGCGCCATCAGTGCCTGGGCCAAGCTTGAGGTCGATCGAGCGCACCTTCACTGTGCTGACATCGAGCCAGGCCCAATAGCCGAGATTGGCGTTGAGGCTGAACAAGGTGATCGGTTTGCCGACTTCGATGTCGATGGTCCGGTGCTGGTTCTTCAATAGCGTATCGAACACCCCGTGCATGTCGAGCGTTTCAGCGGCGAGGGTGTTATTGATTTTCAACATCAGCCTGGCTTCGCCATCGCGGTTGTCGCCATAGAATTCCAGGTACTGACCTTGTGGACCGAGCAGTTTTTGAACGCGTTCTTGCAAGGTTGTCGTGCTGATGCGGCCTTCGCCGAGCACGGTGGCGGTGACGAACATCTCGAAGTTGTCAGGCGGTGGCGGCGAACCGCCACCGCCACCAAGAGGGAACTGGGCGAGTGGGAGGGTGCCGGTAGTGGTGCTGCCTGGTGTGGCGAGGCCTGGCACGGAGCGGTACGCCACTGTGTCACCGGGCGTGGCGGCTCTGTCATTCGCTGGCGCGGCGTTCGTGGGCACGGCCGCCAGTGTCCACAGCCGCGGATTGCCGTTGGCGTCGCGCGAAGGCCGCAGCAGTTCCAGCGTAATTTTGCAGCGTAGCCCAGGCGTATTTGAACTGGCGATCAACTTGCCGTCGGGGTCAGTCAGGCGCAGCACGCCGCTCCAAGTGTTGCCAACCGGCACAAAGAGGCTCGCCATGAAAAAGCCGACGCGGTTGAGATCGAAGTGTGTGCTGAAGCCTTCAGCGCTATTGAACCGCGAGCTTGGCACCAGCGGCGGCGCGCTGACCGAAGGCACGGTTTCCAGCAGGCTGAGGTTGAGCGTGCCTTCGAGCGCCACCACGGTTTGGTTGAACTCGACGATCGGCAGATAAGCCCTGCTGGTGCCGCTCAGCGTATAACGCCAGGGGAGCGGCGTGCCGCGCAGATCGCGGAATCTCCGTACATCTGCCAGCGTTACCTCGCTGCCGGTGAAGCGCTGGCCGCTGGGATCGAAGAGGCGGAAATCGAGCGGAATCTCTTCTTCGTAGACCGTCGGCTTGGAGGCCATAAGCGGGGAGATGCTGGGAGCGGGATTGCGGATACTGCCATAAGTCTCCGGAACACCGTCGATTCCCAGGGGTAAGGTGGGAGGAGCGATGTTGGGCGGCGCCTGAAGGGGCTCCGAGTTGCGCACGCGCACCGCCACATCTGTGCTCAGTTGCCCCGGATAATGCACGGTGAAATTGCCGGAGGCTGTTACAGTGAAGTAGAAGCTACCGTCGGGATTTTCATGAGTTTCGGGGTAGAGCCCTTCTGAAATGAGCGTATGCGGCAGCGTGAACGGCATGGCGAACTCCGGAGTTTATGAGGTGGCTACTATTTCCCCTCATATTCCGCTGCCCGTGCGCCGTGTGGCAATCCCGCATTCCGGGGATCAATCCGGCACGTAAGCCAACTGCAAGCTGCGGAATGCCGCTTCCACGAAGGCGTCGGCGTTGCCGTATTGGGCTTCAAAGGGCGCGAGCAGTTTCTTGGCTACCACATCGTCCCAGCCCATGCCGATGTTCAATTCTTCCGCCAGGCGCAGATGCAACTCGCTGTACATGTTGCGCATCCGGATCAAGGCGGTGCCGTTGGTGATGGGGCCGTGCGCGGGCACCACCACGGTGTCGGCGCTCACCACCTGGCTCAGTTTGTCGTAGGCGCGGACCAGGCCGCCCATCCAGCCGCCTTGGCGGATGTCGAGGATGGGCCATTGCTGCGTCGTGACGGGGCCGCCAGTGACCAATAGGTCCAGAATCGGGAAAAACACAAAAATGTCGCCATTGGTGTGCGCGGCGGGCAGATAGCCGTGAATGATTTCCTGCCCGGCGAAGGTGAAGCTGCCGTCTTCGCGCCAGAGTTGGGTAGGAATACCGGCTTGCGCCAGTGGGCCGTAGCGGCCTTTGTAGGTGGATGACAACACCGCGTTCTTCAGGCACAGCGCGGTGTTCTCGTGCGCGATGATGCTGCCGCCCGCCATGCCCACCGCTTCGTTGGCGCCAGTTTGCTCTGGGTGAAAGTGCGTGTTGATCAAGGTGTGTACGCGCTGTTGGCCGGTGGCGTCGAAGGCGGCTTGTAACAAGGCCGGGGCGTGCGCGGCAAGGCCACCGTCGATCAGGAGCACACCGTTTTCGCTCATGCCGGGCAGTGCCACCACGTTGCAGCCGGCGCCTTGCAACAGTTGTGCATAGCCAAGGCCAAGTTCGCTGTGCGTGATGGCGGTGGGCGCTTCCGCGGCGCGTGCCGTCAACAAGGGTGTCAGCGCGGCGGCGCCAAGCGCGTGAGTGCTGAGGTCGAGGAATTGGCGGCGGGAATGTGAACGTGGCATGGTCTAAAGAGCCTCTGAATATGGGAGGGCTTGAACTCCCCTCGCCCGCTTGCGGGAGAGGGGTTGGGGGAGAGGGTAATGTAAGGGGGAGAGAGCAATGCTGTGACGCTGGCGACGGATAGCGTTCCTCACTTTCCTGAGGATGTCATTGATGATCGAAAGAACCCGGCACCAACGCGCGCGCCTCGGTGGCGGGATCCAGCGGAAAGATGCTCCAGGGGTAGTAGAACGGCGGGCCCATGTTGGGCCAGAACGGCGTGGTATCCAACTCCACCGTGGCGCCGAGCCTACGCAACTGTTCGGTCAATTTGGTGTTGGGTTGCCCGCGCATCTGCAAAAACGGCACGTAGCCGCGCGCCATGGCGTAGTCCAGCGCGGTGAGACCGTCGTGATCCTTGATATTGATGTTGGCGCCGAGCGTTACCAGCGCGGCTACCATTTTGTCGTTGTTGGCGCGCACCGCGTAATGCAGCGGCGCGCCGCCGCGGGTGCGTTGCAGGTGATGCGCTACGGCCACCACGTCGAGATCGGCGCCAGCGCTGTGCAGCAATTGCAAGGCTTCCACTAATTTGTCTTGCGCGCCGCGGGCGCCCGCGAGGGTGGAGACTGGCGTTTGCAGATCGGCCTGCGGCAAATTGGCCTGGGCGCCGTGCTCGAGCAGCAGCTTGATGACCTCCACATCGCCATTGCCTGCCGCCGCGATGAGTGGCGTGGTGCCGCGCGAGAAGCCTGCGCCGCGCTGTTTGGCGGGGCGCAGGAATAACTGCATGTCAGGGTTGGCGCCGCGTTCGAGCAAGAGGCGCACGATAGTTAACCCTTCGTTCTGATTCAGAGGCTGATTGGGCGCCAGACCCCTGGCATTGCGGTTGGCGCTGGCGGCGAATAGCGCCGTTTGGCCGAAGATGTCCCATTGCTGTATGTCGGCGCCGGCGTCGATCAGTTGCTTGGCGATGTCCCAGCGCGCATCGAGCACGGCGAGCAAGAGCGGCGACACGCCGTCGGGATCGGGTTGGTCGAGGTCGGCATGGTTCTGCACCAGCGTTGCCACGCAGGCGGCACAGTTTTCGCGCACGGCGTAAAGCAGCGGTGTGAAACCGCCACTGTCGAGACTCTTGGCGCGGCCTTCCTTGGTGAGATGGCGGCGGTAATCGCGCGCGAGGGATTGAGCATTGAGATCGGCGCCATGGCTGATGAGAAAGGCCATCATTTGCGGTTGACGCCGCGCTGCGGCCCACATCAGCGCCGTTTGTTCGCCCCACTGTTCATGCGCGTTGACCTGAGCGCCGTGCGCTACCAATAGTTCAGCGGCCGCCACATTGCCGGTGCGCGCCACCAGCATCAGCGCGCTTTGGCCTTCGGGATTGGCGGATTCGACATCGGCGCCAGCATCGAGCAGTAGTTTGAGAATCGTGGTATCGGCTACTTCAGCGGCGAGCTGCATCGGGCTCGATCCATAACGGTTGACCGCATTGGCCTTGGCACCAGCGCCAAGCAGCGCGGCGACTCGTGCAGCATCTTGCTCGTAGACGGCGTAATGCAGCGCGGTGCTGTCGTCGGCGCCGCGCCATGCCACTGCCGCAGTGAGCGGCAGCTCGGGCGAGGGCGGCTCGATGGCTTGTGCCGAAGATGTGCCAAAGCTGAGCGCAAGGCCAAGACAAGTAACGCCAAGAGAGGTAACGCCAAGACGAGTAACGCCAAGACAGGTAACGAAAGCAGGCAGGCGCAATCCAAACACCTTACACCTCCGCGAAGGGGCCGGTGCTGTCGGCGAAGGCATCCACCTGCACGCCAGCTTTTTCCAGCATGGTGTGCAAGAGGCTGGCGTGCGGCGTGTCTTGCGGATAGGCCAGATGCTGGCCACCTTTGATGCCACCGCCTTTGCCGAGCAGCACCTGGGGCAGCGGATCATTGTTGTGCACATCGCTGTTGCTCATGTTGCTGCCGAACAGAATGATGCTGTGATCGAGCAGCGAGCCATTGCCATCGGGAATTTGCGCCAGACGTTCGACAAACGTGGCGAAGCGTTCGGTGTGATAGCGCTGGATGCGGATCAAACGTTCAAATTTGCCGGGGTCGTTCTGGTGATGCGACAGCGGATGGAAGGCTTCGTCCACGCCCACCGCCGGGTAAACGCGCATACTGGCTTCCTTGACCATGCGCATCGAGGCAATGCGGGTTTGATTGGTCTGCCAGGCCAGCGCCATCATTTCAAATTGAAGGTCGAGCAGCGCGCCGAAGTCATCCGGCGGGCCGATCGGCGCTTCGGGCAAGGCTTCGAGGCCGCGCGCGCCAACTTCCAGTTTTTGAATGCGGCGTTCAATTTCACGCACGGAATCGAGGTAGTCGCTCACGCGCACGCGGTCGGCGGCATCGAGTTTGCGGTTGAGGCTGGCGGTGGCGTCTTTCACGTAATCGAGCAGGCTGTTGCTCTGTTGCAAAATGGCGATGCGTTCGTCGTAAGTGTCGCCTTGGCCGAACATCGTATAGAAGACGCGGCGCGGATTGCCTTCCATCGGCAGCGGTTGCTGTGGCGTGCGGTAGGACACGGCGCCGCCGGGTTCACCGCACAGTTCCAGCGAAGGCAGCGGGGTATCCTGGCCGATGTGGCGCGCGGCGAGTTGATCGGCGGTGACGCCTTTGAGGCCGCGGTCGCGGTCGTTCGGATTGACGCAAGACAGCCAGGTTTCCTCGATGATGCCGTGCGGGTTGGTGCTTTCGCCGCCTTTGTTGCGCAGGCCGCTCACCACCGTGACATAGTCACGCAAGTTGTTGAGCGGTTCGAGAATCGGTGAAAACGTGAAGTTGGCGCCGCGCTCTTTCGGCACCCAAGCCTGCATGACCGCGCCGTGCGGAAAGTACACGAACCCCAGGCGCGTTGGCGCGGCCGCCGCGGTTTGTGCCAACGCGGTGGAGGCCGGAATCATGGCGTCGAGCAGCGGTAGCCCCAGCGCAATACCGGCGCCGCGCAGCATGGTGCGGCGTGACAAATGCTTTTTGCTGTTGAACATGATTACAAGTCTCCTGTTTGAGTTACTTGTGGCGTGGGCGCTGCGGTGGCGCTGAGCCCTTCGCGTTTTTGGAAGGCGTCGCTGGTCACGACGTGGTACACGATGCTTTCAAAGCGGTAATCGTCCTTGGCGGCGGCGCGCACGATGCCGCGCACGGTGGGCATGTCGCGCCAGGTCAGTTCGCGGCCAAGCGCATAGGTCATCAGGTTTTCGGTGAGCGTCTGCACGAACATGTCGCTTCTAGCCACCAGCGCCGCGCGCAGATCGGCGGGGCCGTTGATGGCCTTGCCGTCGGGCAAGACGCCAGAGGCGTCGATGGCGGTGAGGGTGTCGCGGTCGAAGGCGCGGAATTGGCCCACGGTGTCGAAGTTTTCCAGCGCCATGCCGAGCGGGTCCATCACGCCGTGGCAGGCGAAACAGGTGGGGTTGGCGCGGTGCTGTTCGAGGCGTTCGCGCACGGTGCGCGCGGGCCCACCGCCGCTGTTTTCCGGCAGGGCTTCCACGTTGGGCGGCGGCGGCGAAGGCGGCGTGCCAAGCAGGCGTTCCAAAATCCAGGCGCCGCGCAACACGGGTGAAGTGCGGTTGGGATTGGCGGTGAGCATCAGCACAGCGCCTTTGCCGAGCAGGCCATGGCGGTTCGGATCGGTGAGCGTTACTTTGCGAAAACGGCTGCCTTTGACTTCGCTGATGCCGTAGTGCATGGCGAGGCGTTCATTGAGATAGGTGTAATCGGCATCGAGTAATTTGGTTACCGGTTGCTCGCTGCGCAGCACGCTGTCGATGAAGAGGCTCAACTCTTCCTTGAGCAAGGGCCGCGGGTCGAGAAAATTACTGGCGTAAGGAAAGAGGCCACGGTTCGGCACGATTTCGTCGAGCTTGGCGAGGTTGAGCCACTGAAAGGCAAAATCATCGACCAGCGTTTTGGCGCGTGCGTCACCGAGCATTCGCTGAACCTGTGCGCGCAGTGTTGTGTCATCGTGTAGTTTGCCGTCGTTGGCGAGCGTGAGCAGGGTGTCGTCGGGCAGGCTGCTCCATAAAAAGAAGGAAAGGCGCGATGCCAGTTCGAGATCGCTCAGTTGCAGCGTATCGCCGCCATTGCCGCCGCCCTCGGCGCGGTACAGAAAGTGCGGGCTGACCAGGATCGCGCTCAGCGCTTCACGCACGCCGGTTTCAAAATCAGCGCCGCCTGCGCGGCTTTGTGCGTAAAAGCCGACCAGCGCGCTGGCGTCTTCGGCAGTGAGCGGGCGGCGGAAGGCGCGGCTGGCGAGATCGTTGATGATTTGCGTGGCGCAAGCCAACTCCTCGGCATTTTCGCGCGGGTAGCAATGGAAGATGTGCTGACGGCTGGGCGAATCGCTCATGCCGCTGACGCTCAAGGGCCCGCGAATTTGCAGGGCATGAATGCCGGGCACGCGATCCTGGCCGCCTTCGAGCGCGGCGATGGTGTTGCGTTCGTCGCTCTCGGCAAAGCTGCGTTGCAAGAAGGTTACGCTGACCTCGTGCTGGCCGGCCTTGGCGGGAAAGCGAATCTTGCGCAGGCGATCGTTGATCTCGGCCACTGCATCGTCTTGGATCTGGTCGATGGCTTTATGATCGGCTTCGCCGCCGATCACGGTGCGGAAGAATTCCTTGCCATCGAGCAGTGCTACCACGGTGTTTTCAAACTCCATGTTGGGCACTTCGCGCGCTAGCGCCAGATCGCCGATGCTGAGCTCGTATTCGCCGTCGGCGAGAAAGTTATAGGTAACGCTCATACCGCCGCGCGTGCCGAAAGGCATCCCGGCGTTGTGGCGCTGCTGCGTGCCAGTGCCCGGCGTGCCGCGTGGCGGCAGCGAGATGATCATGTCGGCGACGTTGCCGTAGGTCTGCATGATGGGAATCGGGCGGCGGTCGCCCACGGCGTCATGGGCGATGGTGCGCGCGGCGTTGAGGTATTGATCGATGAAGGTTGGGCTTACCTGTAGCGCGGCGGCGTTGTTGTCGTAGCCGCCTTTGAGGTCGTCGCGCGGCAAGAGAGCGCTGGCGTCGATGTCGAGGCCCAAAAGATCACGGATGGCGTTCTGGTATTCGCGGCGGTTGAGACGGCGCAGCGATACGCGGCCAGCGGGAGCCGCGGTGGCCGCGGCATCGAGCGAAGTGGCCAGCCAGTTGGCCAGCGTCGCCACCTGGGCATTGCTGGGGCGCTCGGCGCCGGGCGGCGGCATCAAGCCGCCACGCAGCTTGCGGATGGCTTTCTCGTAGGCTTCGGCATCATGGCCGAGATCGTTGGGGTCGAGCAGATCGAAGGCCAGCTTGCCGGCCCAATCGGTGGCGTTATGACATTCGGTACAAAACTGCTCGATCACGCCCCATTGGCTGTCTTGTGCCGCTATGGGCAGTGCTGCGCAGCCCAGCAACAAGGGCAGGGCACGCAGGGCGCTGGGGAAAGAAGAGCCTAAACGAGCAGGTTGGTTGCGCCGCGTTTTCATTGTGTTGGTGCGCCTCGCTGTGCCGCAGGGGAGGTAGATGAAGCCGATTGTGCAATTGCTGGATCGGCTTGTCTATGCGTTGGTGGCGAATCATTGGCGTGTTGGCAGGTTTTGAGCTATTACGGGGCATAGCGTCGTCAGGCTATGAGCGTGTTCGCGGCTTGCCAGCATCTGTTGTGCAGCGGATCAATGATGATTTGCGTCTGGTACTGGGGTTGTAAATCATGCCTTGATCGAAGGCGGTGCAAAACCTTGGCCAAGGCGTCAATATCTGCGGCAACAACGAGAGGAATCGAATGCTTGTTGTTTGGATCAGGGCCGAACATAGGCCTCTCCTATCCCAAGTCACCGCGTTGTTGTGTTGTATTGCCAATGGCAGCACAATGTAATCACATTTTATGCGGGGATGTTTATGAAAGAAGTTAGCATGACTATTCGAGTCGAACCGGATTTACGCGCCAGCTTTTCAGCAGCCGCTGAGCTTGAGCATCGCCCTGCCGCTCAGGTGTTGCGCGAGTTCATGCGCAACTACGTTGAACGGGTAGGGCAGCGCGTTCCAGTTCCCCAGTCCCTTAATCACGCTATCAGTACCGCCGAGCGCCTGCGTCGTGAGAAGGCGTTTGCCTATGCTCGTGCTAGCGTCGAACTGGAAGGCTTCAAGCTCAGCGCCGCAGACGAAAAACATGCACAGCGCTTTATCAACGGCGAAATCGACTTGCCTGAATTTGTAAGAATCCGCGACACCGTGAGCGAAAAGCCGCTATCAAGCAACGAGCGCAATGCACTCGAAGCTAGATACACCTGCCAACGCCTTGTCGAGCTTTCTTTGCATGAGACGATTTGACGCTGCTCGCTTACGAGCGATTCATCGTCATATTTTTCAAGATCTTCCCCGCCTCGGCGTTACAGATGTCATGCCGGGCGAGTATCGCCAGGCTGTGTCCCAGGGCAAGGACTGGATCAAGAACCGCAGTCTTGAAACAGTCGATACCTCATCTTACGTCGCCTATTTCAAGGTTAGGCTAGCGTACAACCCTAGCTTCAGCAGCGTGATTTGTCCGCACTTCAATCGTGAGAAAATGCTTGTATGAAAGTACCTGACCCAAAGTTATATTACACAACCCCACTAGGCCAAGCCTATTTGGGAGACAGTCTCGCTTTCTTGCCGCAAGTTAATAGCGGATCAGTTGATTTAATTCTCACCTCACCCCCGTTCGCATTGAAAAGAAAAAAACAGTACGGAAACGAGGACGAAGATAAATATGTGGATTGGTTTATGGGGTTTGCGGGACACTTGCACCGTATCCTTAAACCAGAAGGCTCTTTCGTCCTTGATTTGGGCGGAGCGTACATGCCGGGCTTTCCTGTTCGCAGTATCTATCAGTTTGAATTGTTGGTTCGATTGGTCAAGGAAGCAGGTTTTTACCTCGCCCAAGAATTCTATCATTACAACCCTGCTAGGCTGCCAGCCCCAGCCGAATGGGTGAATGTTCGACGCATCCGTGTAAAAGATAGTGTCAATGTCGTTTGGTGGTTATCGAAAACACAAAACCCGAAAGCCGATAATCGCAAGGTATTGAAACCTTATAGCGACAGCATGAAAAGTCTATTGAAAAACGGCTATACCGCAAAATTACGACCAAGCGGACATGATATATCGGGCAAATTCAGCAAAGACAACGGCGGGGCAATTCCCGCAAACTTACTTGAACTGGCAAACACCGATAGCAATAGTTCCTATCAAAAAATGTGTCGCGCAGCAGGCATCCCTGTTCACCCTGCTCGTTTTCCAGCCGGGTTTGCCGAATTTTTTATAAAATTCCTCAGCAACGAAGGCGATTTGGTGTTCGATCCGTTTGCCGGCTCCAATACTACAGGATTGGTTTCTGAAACATTGGGGCGACGCTGGATTGCTTCGGAGTTGTCCGAAGAATACCTTGAAGGCAGTACGTTTCGGTTTGACTCCCTAACTCTCGAACGTCCAAGAGCAGGGGTAAAGAAGAAAGAGGTTATTCACCATGTCGCCGCTCAGCCCTAAACAACTCTTTGAACAGGTCTTGCGTGCCGTTGATGACAGCGGATGGCAAGCCCTTATTCTTGATTCTCGTAAGCCGTTCCGCCTTCGCCTTTTTCGCGGAGATGAAAAAGGGTTTGACGTTCGCATTTACCTTTGGAATTGCACGCATGGCGGAGGAGCGGCAAGAGCAAAAGACGAATACCGCGTACAACTGACTGGTGTGGTTCCCAGCGCGGTCGCTGGAGAAACCACGCTTTTGCTGGGTTGGCATTCGGGTTACGAAGTGTTCGTAGGGTTTGACATCAAGAAACACGATGGGCAAGCGTCGCAATCCCCGTCGATTCAGGTCAAGGAAGAAACCTTGCAAAGCGCACACACCCGCGCCTTTGCGATTTGCCATCGTCAAAATGGAGAAATAGCAGTTGCGTTTCGTCCTGAATTTCTGGCGGACTATGCCCTGAACTCGGCATCGTTACACCTGACAGGCAAGGCAGCGGCGGATATGTCGCTGTTGAATAATTTGGACACGCTGACTGAAACGCAAATCGTAACGGTAAAGAATCAGGAACGGCAGATTGTTTTATCGCAAATTGCTCGGAAATTTCGGGCAACAGATTTCAGAAAGCGGGTTCTTGGTGCTTATGAACATCGCTGCGCAGCCTGTGGTGTTCAGTTAGAGCTTATTGATGCAGCACACATTATCCCTGTTGCGGCGCCCACAAGCACTGACGAAACCAAGAATGGAATTGCACTTTGCAAACTGCATCATACAGCGTTCGATAGAAATCTAATTTCTTTTGATGAGCGATATAAAATTGAGGTCAGTCACTCCGAAATTTCTCGTTTAACAGCCATAAATCTTATTGGTGGCATCAAGGAATTCAAACAACAGCTGCGCACCGCTATAATTTTACCTGCTGATCGGCGCGATTATCCGCCGCCAGAGTATATTGCAGAAGCCAGAAAAATTCGTAGCTGGATATAGCTATTGGCCTAACATTGCCTTAAGGAGCCTCCCGTCAACACCAAGCACATAGATTTCTTGCCCTGGTTTTCAGCCTTGCTTTACGCATCACGCACTACAACACCCTTCGCCATCACCA
>JAIRJU010000240.1 GCA_031260485.1 Pseudomonadales bacterium
AATGAAGTTGAGCAGCAGGTTTATCGCTGCGAAGGCGGTCAAGCCCCAGAGCAAAACGGGTATCAGCGCGCGCTCTTCAAGCTCCATATCCCTCCTCATCCAACGATGCGGATGAAACCGAGGGCTCGACGGACGGCTGGAGATTGTGCGGCGACAGCGGCAGCTCAATCCCAAAACGGGCAGCGGCATACACGGCTTCACAGCGGTTGCTGACCCCCAGCGCCTTGAAGGCAATGGACAAGTGCGCCTTTACCGTGTGGTCGGAAATGCCGAGTTCCCGCGCGATGATCTTGTTGGTTTTGCCGAGCAGCGCCTGTATCAGCACTTCCCGTTGCCGGCCGGAAAGCATACTCAGCAACTGGTTGGTTTGCTCCTTGCGGCTCACCCCGGCAGCGGCGGCGGCGGCGGGCATAGGCATAGGCATGGGCATGGACATCCCCGCTCCCATCCCCATCCCCATGGGCATCCCTACGCCGATGAAATACTCAGACAAACGTTCGGCGGGCAAATAGATGCCTCCGGCCAGTATCAGTTGCAACGCCGCCATCAAGACATGCCCCGAACTCGCCTTGGGAATGAAGCCCGAGGCGCCATGAACGATGGCTTGCTGAATGGTGCGCGGATTGTTCTCGCCGGAAATGACCACGATCATGGCGGATTCAAACAGTTGCCTGACGAGCGTCAGACCCTCGAAGCCGCGGTTGTCCGGCAAGTGGTAGTCCAGCAATACCAGATCAATGGGCGGATCCTGGCTAATGGTACCCAGCTCGGCCAAGGTGCCCGCTTCATGAAAGTGCAGTTCGCTCTTGAGTTGCCCCAGCACGAGCTTCAGCCCTTCCCGGAACAGATCATGGTCGTCAACCAGTAGAACTTCCAATTTCTCGCGTTGAACTTGCATGTAGTGATACCCAGTCAAAGCTGTGGGTGAACGAAGGCCAGTATTGCGAAGCCAGCCCTACCAGCATGGAGTAGCCTACTGGAAGTGTAGCCCTTAGTCACAACGGCATAAATAAGACATTCGGGTTAGCCGGTTAGCCTAATGGATTAGCCGCGCCTCACCCTCATTACTAATACCAGTAGCACATTCCTAGGCTTAAAGGGAAGGCTGATCAGCCGAAAGTGCTGCCTCATCCGCAAAATAGGCCAAGCCGATTGTCTAGCACCTGGTGTTTTGTCCTACCTTGAGCTCACCCCTTGGGTTTAGTTCACCTGGGCCTTGTACAGCCCTTTGCTGTACTTGGTGGCCATCGCTTCCAGGCTGTAGACCTTGCCGATGCTGGCAAGCTGACCCGCGGTGCCAAAGGCGGTGAGGCGGTCGATCACCACGTGCTTCATGGCCTTGATAGTGGGGGCAAGGAACTTGCGCGGGTCGAATTCGCTGGGGTTTTCCGCCAGAAATTGGCGTACCGCGCCAGTGGAGGCCAAACGCAGATCGGTGTCGATGTTCACCTTGCGCACGCCGTGCTTGATGCCTTCCTGAATCTGCTCCACCGGCACGCCGTAGGTTTCCTTGATCTGGCCGCCGAAGGCATTGATGACCTTGAGCCATTCCTGCGGCACGGACGAAGAACCGTGCATCACCAGATGCGTGTTGGGCAGGCGGCGATGAATCTCGGCGATGCGGCTGATGGCGAGAATGTCGCCGGTGGGCGGGCGCGTGAACTTGTAGGCGCCGTGGCTGGTGCCCACCGCGATGGCGAGCGCGTCCACCTGGGTGTCGGCCACGAAGCGCGCGGCTTCTTCGGGATCAGTCAAGAGTTGGCTGTGATCCAGCTTGCCGTCGGCGCCGATGCCGTCTTCCTCGCCCGCCATGCCGGTTTCGAGCGAACCCAGGCAGCCGATTTCGCCTTCCACGGACACCCCGCAGGCGTGCGCCATGGCGACGGTTTGGCGGGTAACTTTGACGTTGTAGTCATAGTCTGTTGGCGTCTTGCCGTCTTCGGCGAGCGAGCCGTCCATCATCACCGACGAAAAGCCCAACTGAATGGAACGCTGGCACACCGCTGGCGCGGTGCCGTGGTCTTGGTGCATCACGATGGCGATGTGCGGAAATTCTTCGACCGCCGCCTGAATCAAATGCTTGAGAAAGTTGGAACCCGCGTATTTGCGCGCGCCCGCGGAGGCTTGCAGGATCACTGGGCTGTTCACCTCGTCGGCGCCCATCATGATGGCGCGCACCTGTTCAAGATTGTTGACGTTGAACGCGGGCACGCCATAAGCGTGCTCCGCCGCGTGATCCAGCAGTTGCCGTAAGCTGATAAGGGCCATGGTTGATTACCTCGATTTGAAGGGTGTGCCAAAGAGTTGAGTGGTGTGTTGAACGTTTCAGTTAGAGTGTTTTTGATCAAATCGCTGACATTATTTCTCCCCGCGCCTTAATCGAAACCGCTCTAAGCCTTGGCGCGCGCTTCGAGCACGGCCACGGCGGGCAGCACGTCGCCTTGCACGAATTCCAAAAAGGCGCCGCCGCCGGTAGAGATATAGGAAATCTGCGTTTCGATGCCATATTTCTCGATCGCGGTGATGGTTTCGCCGCCGCCCGCGATGGAAAAACCAGGATTGGCCGCGATGGCCCTGGCCACGGCTTCGGTACCCTTGGCGAACGCGGGGAATTCAAACACGCCCACCGGGCCATTCCACAAAATGCTCGCTGCCTTGGCGATGGTGTCGGTCAGCGCCTGGGCGGAGTGTGGGCCGATGTCCAGGATCATGTCGGTGGGCGCCACCGCGTCCACCGGCTTTACGGTAGGAACGGCGTGCTCGCTGAATTCGCTGGCCACCACCACGTCGGTGGGCAAAGGGATAGACACGCGCGCCATGATGGCCTGGGCTTGCTCGATCATCTCGGCTTCATACAGCGACTTGCCCACCGGCTTACCCGCAGCGGCCAAAAAGGTGTTGGCGATGCCGCCGCCCACCACCAGAAAATCCACTTTTTGCGCCAGCGCTTGCAGCACCTGCAACTTGCTCGACACCTTGGCGCCGCCCACCACCGCGAGCAGCGGGCGCCGCGGATTCTTCAGCGCTTTATCGAGCGCATCGAGTTCTGCCACCAAAAGTGGACCTGCGCAGGCGATGGGCGCGAACTTGGCAACCCCGTGGGTCGAAGCCTGCGCACGATGCGCGGTGCCGAAGGCGTCCATCACGAACACGTCGCAGAGGCTGGCGTAATAACGCGATAGGTCATCGGCATTTTTGTTCTCACCCACATTGATGCGCACGTTTTCCAGCAGCACGCACTGGCCCGCGTGCAACTGCTGTGATTCGGCGGCGCTGAAATCCGGCGCCATCACCTGCACCTGATGCCCCAGCAAGGCGCTCAGCCGCGCTGCCACCGGCGCCAGGGCCGATTCAGGCTGCTCAGCCAACGGCACACCTTCCTGAGGGCGGCCCAGGTGCGACATCACCATTACCTTGCCGCCCTTGCGCAAGGCC
>JAIRJU010000304.1 GCA_031260485.1 Pseudomonadales bacterium
GAGCCAATCGACATGGCCGCGGCGCAGCGCTTTTTTGTGGCGCGCGGTGTCTGGATTCGTCCGTTCGGGCGCCTGCTGTACTTGATGCCGCCTTACGTGATCGAGCCCAGCGATCTTGCGCAACTGACGGCGGCGGTGTGTGCCTGGTGCGAGGCGCGCCCCTAAGAAACCAAACCACTAAGAAACCGAACCAAGCGGTTTGCCGCTACGCGACTGCGCCGCTAGAATGATCCGCTGATTTTGCCTCCTCCCAATCCTCCCAATAATAGGTAGACCCGTGAGCAACGATAAAGACAACATCCTGAAGTTTCTGCGCAACGCCTCCGTGGAAGTTACGCCCGGCGGCGCCAAAAAGATCGACAACTTCCGCGACCTGCTGCGCGAAGGCACCACGGTATTCGTCACCTTTCTGCCCGGTTCCGATTTCGCCGACACGCTCGCCACCGTCAAGCGCCTCTATGCTGAAGGCATGAAGCCCGTGCCGCATTTCGCCGCGCGCTCCATTCCCAGCTATAAATTCTTTGAAGAAAATCTCAAGATTCTGCAAGCCGAAGCCAAGGTGGAAGAAGCGCTTTTGATCGGCGGCGGTGTCACTACGCCGGTGGGGGAATTCCACAGTTCCATGGAGGTGCTGCGCACCGGGCTTTTGGAAAAATACGGCATCAAGAAGCTCGGCATCGCCGGCCATCCCGAAGGC
This sequence comes from Pseudomonadales bacterium, assembly GCA_031260485.1. Classification (GTDB taxonomy): domain Bacteria; phylum Pseudomonadota; class Gammaproteobacteria; order Pseudomonadales; family Pseudohongiellaceae; genus CAILUG01. Next base: position 698 of record JAIRJU010000304.1, read on the forward strand.
TCGCCGGACATCACGCCAGAGGCTGTCACCCAGGCGCTGCTCGACAAAAACGCCTACGCCAAAGCGCAGGGCATCGACATGTATGTCACCACGCAATTCTGTTTTGAAGCCGAGCCAATCATCGCCTGGGACAAGCGTATCCGCGCCGAAGGCAACACGCTGCCGATCCACATCGGCATTCCCGGCCTCGCCACCATCAAAACCTTGCTGGCACACGCCACCGCCTGCGGCATCGGCCCCTCGATGCGCATCATCACCCGCCAGGCCGCCAACATCGCCAAGCTGATGACCACGCGCGCGCCCGACAAACTGCTGCGCGATCTCGCCAACTACCAGGCCAACGACCCCGCCTGCGGCATCAACCAGGTACACCTCTACCCGCTCGGCGGCCTGGCGAAATCCGCCAAGTGGATGTACGCGGTGATGCAGGGGCAGTTCGAGTTGAATGATGAAGGGTTTGAGTTGACGGTTGAAATTTGAACTTTTTGTTCAAATATATTTCCGCTCAATATAGCCTTCTCCGCAATACAAACCCCCTCTCCCCAACCCCTCTCCCGCTTGCGGGAGAGTTCCATGCAGCGCGCGCTTCCGACTTGCCCCGGAACGCAGGTCCCTGGGTAGGACAATTCCCCTCCTGTGGAGGGGTGGACGCCGTAGGCGGACGGGGTGGTCAAGGAGGAGAAATTTATCTTGTGCCACCTCTATCTGCCTACGGCAGTACCACCCCACCCTACGGGCACCCCTCCACAGGAGGGGAATTACCCTTCGGCAAGCGATAGATAAATTCCCTCCTCCTTCCCACCGCCACACCGACCGCCATCGGAGAAAATGAACCTGCCCCCCAGCAACGTACGCCATCGGAGAAAATTCCCCTCCTGTGGAGGGGTGGACGCCGCAGGCGGACGGGGTGGTCTGGGGGTTCTCGCAAACTGAGCGTGTCAGCATTTGAATCAAAACCACTCTAGGCGTTCTCCTCTCCCACACTTGCAGGCGAAAATAGTGGCCCGAACTGTGACGCAGTTCACACAATTCATGCAAAACTGTGACGCGCTTCACAGAAAAAATCAGCAGGAGGCGTACACTGCGCAGCACATCCGCGAGACATTCTTTGATTGGTTACTGATCTGATTCTCTCGAATGCGTCTGCAAGGGCATGGATCGTCGCAAAGGACTGGCGTTATGCAGGACCTGAAACCCGGCTTAGGCCGGGTTTTTTATTGCCAGGCAAATCAGGTTTTTTTGAACGGTCAGGATTTTTTGAACGGATTGCTGAATTTCACGTTCGACAAGGCAGACGCCGCGGACGCCAACGCGCTGGGCGCGGCTTCTGGTGCGGGCGCCGGTTCGGCCAGCTGCATTTCACGCCGCAGGATCTTGCCGTAATCGCCGTCATCGCGGAACTTCATCAGTTCGCGCACGCGCAAAACGCCCCAGGGATGCGTTTGGCCAAAGCTCAGCAAGACTTGTTGCACCTTGCCCAACGCGGCTTCATTTTCACCATGGAAGTCTTTGGCCTGCGCAAAAAATTCATCCAGACTGATTTCGTTGGCGAACCTCTTTGAATAGCCAGCGAGTTTCATCAAGGCGCGACATGATGCCTCGAAGTTCTGGCAGGCCAGAAAACCGCCTCTGTCGCAGGTGTATTCCGCAGCGCGCATCCATTGATAGTAGGCATAGTTCAAGGAAATTTCCGCCGGCGTATACAGTACACTCAAGCCTGGAATCGTCGACACGATGATTCTGAGCGCGCCGGTGCTGAGCAATTCGCCCAACACGGAATACACCAAATGTTCTGATTTGATGTGCGACAGTTCGTGGCCGAGCACGAACATGATTTCGTCGTCGTCCAGAATGTCGAGCAGGTAGCTGTAGATTTTGATGATCGGCTTGTCGGAACAAGCGGTGAACGCATTCAACTGCGGATCGGTGCTGACATAGAGCAGCGGTTCAGGCACTTCCAAGGTCTCGCAGGCTTTACGGAATATTCGGTACAGTGAAGGGAACTGCCTCTCGGTGATGCGCAAATCACTCCCGAGCATGGAGTAGCGCGTGACCATGCTGGTCGGCGTTTCGACCAGTTCGATCAGCTTGGGAAGAATTGGCACCTTTCTCAAGGCATCGAGGGTGATCTTGTCCAGAGAATGCTCATATTCTCGGGTGCTCAAGCCGGTCAGCGCTACGTGCTGGTTGTTGGAAACAGACATGGAATCATTCCTTTAAGTTAGCGACACAAAGTCAGTACGCACCCAGTAATACTCCACCCTACGGTGCGCGCGCAGTATACAAGCCATCAGGCTAAGCGGTATCCCCCAAAGCGCTTAATACTGATCGCGCTCAAAGTAGCCCCCTCTCCCCCGCCCCCTCTCCCGCAAGCGGGCGAGGGGAGAAAGAATGTCAACGATTTGATCAAAAACGCCCCAGCGCAAATTGCTCTGCGTATTCAATCCCGGTTCTGGGGTAATCTCCGTTACACTGCCCGTAGCGTCGTCACTTTGGAGCACCGCATGTCTGCGCTCGCCGTTCCGCTCACGCATCATCCGCTTTGGTCTGCCCTGCAAACCCAGGCGCTGCAATTCGAGGAGGATGGCCTTACCATCGCCGCGCTCTTTCGCGCCGATCCGGCGCGCGCCGAACGTTTCAGCGCCAGCGCGGCGGGCCTTTTCATGGATTACTCCAAGCATCTGCTTACCCCAGACATACTCGAGCATTTGCTGCAACTGGCAGAGGCCGCGCAACTGCCCGCCGCCATCGCCGCCATGTTCAATGGCGAGCGCATCAACAACACCGAAAACCGCCCCGCGTTGCACGTGGCGCTGCGCAATGGGCGTGCGGACAGCGCAGAGGAGCGCCAGGTGCAAGATACCTTGGCGCGCATGGAGCGCTTCGTGGCGGCGGTGCAGGGCGGCGAATGGCGTGGCCATGATGGCCGTGCCATCCGCAACGTGGTGAACCTGGGCATCGGCGGCTCCGATCTCGGCCCTGCCATGGCCTATGCGGCGCTGGGCGCCTTTCATCACGATGCCCTGCGCTGCCATTTCGTGTCCAATGTCGATCCGCTACATCTGGAAACTACGCTCGCCACCCTGGAACCGAGCACCACCTTGTTCGTGATCGCTTCCAAGACCTTCACCACGCTCGAAACCCTGCTCAATGCCCAGGCCGCGCGGCAGTGGCTGCTGCAAGGCGGCGTGCCAGAGGCGCAACTTTGGCGGCATGGCGCGGCGGTGAGCGCCAATGTGGCCAAGGCCGTGGCTTTCGGCATCGCGCCAGAAAATGTGTTTCCGCTGTGGGATGGGGTGGGCGGGCGTTATTCGTTGTGGTCGGCCATTGGCCTGCCGCTGGCGCTCGGCACCTCGATGGCGCACTTTCGCGCCTTGCACGCGGGCGCCCATGCGCTGGACGAGCATTTCCGCAACGCGCCGCTGCCGCGCAATCTGCCGGTGCTGCTGGCGCTCTTGGCGCTCTGGTATGGCAATTTCTGGGGTGCGCAGACGCAGGTGGTGCTGCCCTACGCGCAGCCGCTGCTGCTGTTTCCGGCGTTCTTGCAGCAACTCGACATGGAAAGCCTGGGCAAGCAGGTGCGCAAGGATGGTGCTTATCTCGATACCCAAAGCGGCGCCATCGTGTGGGGCAGCGCGGGCACCAATGGCCAGCACTCCTTCCACCAATTGTTGCACCAGGGCACGCACCTGATCCCTGCCGACTTCATTGCCGTGGCCCAAAGCAGCAGCGCCAACCATGACATGCACAGGCAGTTGCTCGCCAACTGCTTCGCGCAAAGCCAGGCGCTGATGCACGGCAAAACGCTGGAGCAGGCGGAAGTGGAGTTACTCCAGCAAGGTTTATCGCCAGAACAGGCGCGCGCGCTGGCGCCACACAAGATGATTGCCGGCAATCGCCCCAGCACCACGCTGGTGCTCGATGCGCTCACGCCTCAGAGCCTCGGTGCGCTGGTGGCGCTCTACGAGCACAAGGTGTTCGCGCAAAGCGTGCTGCTTGGCATCAATGCCTTCGATCAATGGGGCGTGGAACTGGGCAAGGCGCTGAGCACTGGCATTCATGCGGCGCTCAGCGCGCCCGAACCCAGCACGCACTTCGATGCCTCGACCAACGCGCTGATCAACCGCGTCAAGCGCGAATAGCGTGAATATCGGCAGCGGCCCCGGCTACTCCATGAGCAACCAGGGCTCTGCGCTTGAAAAGTGCTTAAAAGGTGTAGACCAGCGATACCGAGGTCTGGGTGTCGGTTTTCTTGTTGCCTACCGGCACATCGGAAATATTGCGCGCCTGGAACGCAATCTTGGTGGCGATGCGGTCGATGATGGTGGACACGAGGCCGACTTCAAAGCGGCTCACGGTCAGCGTATTGCCGATGTCCGTGTTGAAGCTCTGCGTCAATTCCGAACTCGCCCCCAGCTTCCAGGCGAAGTTTTCGCCCAGGCTGAGAATGCCTTCGCTTTCCTTGGTGCCATCCACCCGCAACACGCTTTGGCGATAACCCGGGCCGCCGAAGGCTTCCAAGGTGAAGACCTCATCGCGCAAGAGGAAAAGACCATAACCCGCCGCCACCGCCGCCTGATAATCGAAGCCGCTGAAGCGGTCATCCGTATAGCTGCCGCGGCCAAACAGGTATTGCCTGTCGTCGAAGGCGTAATCTGATTTTCCATCCAGGTAATAGCGTTCCGCCGTGGTCTGGCTATCTTTTTGCGCGCCCAGGCCCTGGAATTTGAAGTTGTGCGTCCACGGCGCGGAGCGCAGTGTCAAGAGGGCCTCCGCGTTGAAGGCCGTGGTGTCGGTATTGCCGGTGGTGCCTACGTAGCCGAGCGAGATACTGGCGTCGTAGGGGCGCTCGCTCTGAGCCAGGAGGGGGCCGCTCGTGAGCAGCAACAGGGAAAGCAGGGTGCGTTTGCAGGTCATGTCGGTTCCTCTAGTACGAACAGGTATGAATAGTACGAATAGGTACGAATGTCATCCAAGGCGCCGCACAACGGCGCGCGCGCATTTAACCATTGCCACCGGCTAAAACCTAGCCGGATAAGGCGTGTTCCGTGAACTGCGTCACACTTGCGCGTGTATACTCGCCTCCCTGCCCCACACCGCCTATACGAGGACACAGGATGACGGACTTTCGCGGCTACCCGTTCGGCGTCATCGAAGGCTACTTCGGGCCTCAATGGAGTTGGGCCTGCCGCCATGACTACGCGGGCTTTCTGTGCGCGCAAGGCTTCAATACCTATGTTTACGCGCCGAAGAATGACGCCTATCTGCGCAAGGCATGGCAAGAGTTGCACCCAGAGCCTGAATTCCGCCACTTGCTGGCCCTGCGCGCGCATTACCGGCGTGCGGGCGTGGCTTTCGGCATTGGCCTCAGCCCCTTCGAGCTTTACCGGGATTTTTCCCAGGATAAGCAACGCTTGCTCGCGCACAAGCTCGAACAATTGCACGCGCTCGAACTCGATCTGCTCTGCATTTTGTTCGACGACATGCTCGGCTCGCTCGCCGATCTCGCGGTACAGCAACTGCGCATCATCGAATTCATTACCGAACGGTCCAATGCGAAGCGCTATGCCGTATGCCCCACCTACTACTCCGACGACCCGTTCTTGACCCGGCACTTCGGCGCCGCGCCAGCGCATTACCTACAAGCGCTCGGCGCCGGGCTCGATCCGGCGCATTGGCTGTTTTGGACTGGACAGTACGCTATTTCACCGAGCTATCCCGCGGCGCATCTGCAAGACGTCGGCGCGCGCCTGCGCCGCAAGCCGCTATTGTGGGACAACTACCCGGTGAACGACGCCAAGCGGCTGACGCCGTTTCTGCATCTTGCGCCTGGCACAGGGCGCGAACCCGCCACGCTGCGCGCACACACGGGAGGGCAACTGTGCAATCCGATGAATCAAGGCTATTTGTCGCAATTACCGCTGTATGCGCTGGCCCGGCATTATCGAAGCAACACCGCAACCACGCTGAACGATGCGCTGCACGCGCTCTGTAGCCCGGCTCTAGCAATGCTGCTGACGCGCGATGCGGCGCGCTTTCAACAACAAGGGCTGGAAGCGCTCGATGCCGCCACGCGCATGATGCTAGCCGAGGAATACGCTGCGCTGCACGAGGAAGCGATGGCACAAGAAGTCAGTGCCTGGCTGCGCGGCGCCTATACTTTCGATCCGGCGTGTTTGACTTGATGCAGGCTCTGTCTGCAACATTGCCCCTACCCAGGAACCTGGTTCCAGGGCACAGGCCGGCAGCATGGCGCTGCATGGATCTCTCTCACAAAGGCGCCTCATGCAAATAAAACCCGAACAACTCATTGCCTCGCTGCGCAAGCAGTTGCCCCCCGTGGTGTGGATCAGCGGCGACGAGGCGCTCTTGATGCAGGAAGCCTGCGATGGTGTGCGCCGCTTGGCCAAGGAGCAGGGCTTCAGCGAGCGGCAGGTGCTGGACGTGGGCCCGGGCTTCGACTGGAATCAGTTGCTGGCCGCCAATAGTGAACTGTCGCTGTTCGCTGAGCGCAAATTGATCGATCTGCGTCTGGGCGCTCACAAGGTGGATGAAGCAGCGCGGGCGGCACTGATGGAGTATCTGGAGCGCCCCAACCCCGATAACCTCTTGCTACTCACCACTGGCCGCATCGACAAACAGAGCCAGAGCACCAAGTGGTTCAAGCAGTTGGAAAGCGCCGGCGCCTTTTGTCAGCTCTGGCCGGTGAGCGAACAGCAGTTGCCCGCATGGATCGGCCAGCGCCTCGCCGCGCAAGGCATTCGCGCCGAGCCAGAGGCGCTACAACTTTTGGCCGATCGCGTGGAAGGCAACCTGCTGGCAGCGGCGCAGGAGGCGGATAAGTTGCGTCTGCTCGTCAATGGCGAGCATCTGGATGTGGCGCAAGTGCAGGAACTCGTGGCCGACAACGCGCGCTACAGCGTGTTCGCGCTGATCGACACTTGCCTCGCGGGCAATGGTGAACGCGCGCTGCGCATCCTTTCGCACTTGCGCGGCGAAGGCGAAGAATTGCTCTACCTTCTCACCATGTTGTGCCGGGAGATTCGCGCCTTGGCCGCGATGCAGGCCGATCTGGCGCAAGGCCAGAGCCTCAACACGGTGCTGCAAACGCATCGTGTGTGGGGCGCCAAGCAAGCGCAGGTGAGCCGTGCCTTGCAAGCGCATCGGCAAAGTACGCTGCTGGCGCTGCTCGAGCGCGCGCGGCGCATCGATCAGAGTGTCAAAGGTTTGCTGAAATTGAACGAATGGGACGAAATCAGCGCGCTGGCCTTGCGTTTTTCAGATCCCCGACTGCTTGTCGGCGTGATATGAAGAACGCACCTTTCAGATTCCTGATTGCTTGTCGGCGTGATATGAGGATCGCACCATTGGGCCGCTGGCCACGTGCCTGAACCCCATGGCCATGCCGAGGCGGGCATAGTCGGCGAATTCATCCGGGTGTACGAAGCGCTCCACCGCCAGGTGGTTACGGCTTGGTTGCAGATACTGGCCAATCGTGACCATGTCGATGTGATGTGCGTGCATGTCTTGCAATACTTGCAGCACCTCTTCGCGCGTTTCCCCAAGCCCTACCATGATGCCGGATTTGGTGATGACCTCGGGCGCCAGCGCCTTGTACTGCTTGAGCAGGTTGAGTGACCACTGATAATCCGACCCAGGCCGCACTTTTTTGTAGAGCGAGGGCACGGTTTCAAGGTTGTGATTGAACACGTCGGGCTGGGTGGCGCTGAGAATGTTGAGCGCAATGTCGCCGCGGCCACGGAAATCCGGCACCAGCACTTCCACCTTGATGCCGGGATTGAGGCGGCGCGTTTCGCTGATGCAGCGCGCGAAGTGCGCGGCGCCGCCGTCGAGCAAATCGTCGCGGTCCACAGACGTGACCACCACATAACGCAACTGCATTTGGGCAATGGCTTCGGCCAGTTCCGCCGGCTCGTTTTCCATTAGCGGATTGGGGCGGCCATGCGCCACATCGCAGAAAGGGCAGCGCCGGGTGCAGATGTCGCCCATGACCATGAACGTGGCGGTACCGCTGCTGAAGCATTCGCCCAGGTTGGGGCAGGAGGCTTCCTCGCACACGGAACTGAGTTTGTGGCGCCGCAGTATCTCCTTGATGCTCTGCACGCGCTCACTGTGGCCGATGCGGGCGCGAATCCACTCGGGCTTGCGTAGCAATTCCTGCGTGGGAATCACCTTTACGGGGATGCGCGCTACCTTGTCGGCGCCACGCAGTTTTTCACCTTGAACCACTTTTATTGGGCTGGGATCGGCGGGCTGTACGTCGGGCATCGGCGGGAACTCACTGGCGGCAGAAAAGCGGGCCGCGATTATAACGCAGGAACTTGCGGCGGCGCCGTGGCCAACTCTT
>JAIRJU010000283.1 GCA_031260485.1 Pseudomonadales bacterium
ACGCGAATGCCTGTCGATCCAACTCAAGCAGCTCGACCCTCAGAGCTTCCCCGGCATCGGCATTGCCGCACAAATCATTGCCGAGCATCTGCCGCAGCTTGCCAGCCACGACTACAACACCCTGCTGCGCAAACTGCGCATCCGCGAGGGAGAACTGAAAAGCGCGATCGACCTCATTCGCCGTCTCAATCCCCGCCCCGGCGCCGACATCACACCGCCGCAAACCACCTACGTGATACCCGACGTGTTCGTCGCCAAACTCAATGGCCGCTGGAAGGTGGAACTGAATCCCGACACCGCGCCGCGCATCCGCGTCAATCCCCAATACGCCGCGCTCGCCAACCGTGGCCGTGAACGCGATAACGCCTTCCTGCGCGACAGCCTGCAAGAAGCGCGCTGGTTCATCAAAAGCCTGCAAAGCCGCAACGAAACCTTGCTCAAGGTGGCCATCGAGATCGTTGCGCGGCAACAGAATTTTCTCGAACATGGCGCCGAGGCGATGAAGCCCTTGGTGCTGCACGACATCGCCGAGGCAGTGGGGATGCACGAATCAACGATTTCCCGCGTCACCACGCAAAAATACATGCACACGCCGCGCGGCATCTTTGAGCTAAAGTATTTCTTCTCCAGCCACGTGGATACCGATGGCGGCGGCGAATGTTCCTCCATCGCCATTCGTGCTCTCATCAAGAAGCTGGTGGCGGCGGAGAACCCGAAAAAACCGCTCAGCGACAGCAAGATTGCCGACGTGCTGGCGGATCAAGGCATTTTGGTGGCACGCCGCACCATCGCCAAGTACCGCGAATCGCTGTCGATCGCGCCCTCCAACGAACGCAAGCAGTTGCTCTGACACTGCCGCAGGCATCCGGGATCGCAGGTTATGACATTGACAACGCTACTCAATCCAGAACTGACGTTCTGTAACATCCAGAGCCGCGGCAAGAGCCAATTGCTGCACGACTGCGCCACGCTGATCGCCAGCAAGGTAGACGGGCTCACCGCCGACGAAATTTTCGCCGCGCTGATGGCGCGCGAACAACTTGGCAGCACCGGGCTTGGCGATGGCATCGCCATTCCGCATTGCCGCATCCCGCGCTACGAGCGCAGCATCGGCTGTCTGGTCAAGCTGAAAGACGGCGGTACCGATTTCGACGCCATCGACGGCAAGCCCGTGGATATTCTGTGTTTTCTGCTGGTGCCCGAAAATTCGCTCGAAGGCCACCTGGAAATTCTGCGCACACTGGCCGAACACTTCACCGACCCCGCGTTCTGTGCGCGCCTGCGCGCCGCGCAAAGCGATGCGGCCTTGTACCACGCCGCCGTCGGCACGCCGTGAATGCCATGATGTAACGAGAATGAGGCCAGGATGAAATGAAGCTCATCATCGTCAGCGGGCGCTCCGGCTCAGGCAAAACCACCTGCCTGCACGTGCTGGAAGACCTCGGCTATTACTGCGTGGACAACATTCCCGCCAGCCTGCTCGCTGCGCTCGCGCAGCGCCTGAGCGCCGACAGCGTGCAACTGAGCGAAGTGGCGGTGAGCATCGATGCGCGCAATCTGTACGAAGACATCGCGCAATTCCCACAGCTTTATCAAGCGCTGCGCGATGCCGCCATCGATTGCCAGATCATTTTTCTGGATGCCGACGATGCCACCTTGCTCAAGCGTTTCAGCGAAACCCGGCGCAAGCATCCGCTCTCTACCGACGAGGTGAGCCTGTTTGAAGCCATCGTCAGCGAACGCGCGTTGCTCGACCCGATCGCCGCTCAGGCCGATCTCACGCTCGACACCAGCACGCTTTCGCTGCACCAGTTGCGCGATGTCATCAAGAACCGCGTAGCTGCGCGCGGCGCCAAGGGCCTGGCGCTGCAATTTTTGTCCTTTGGGTTCAAAAACGGCGTACCGGTGGATTCCGACCTCGTGTTCGACGCGCGCTGCCTGCCCAACCCCTACTGGATCGAAACCCTGCGCAAGTTCAGCGGCCTGGAACAACCCGTGCAGGACTATCTGGAGCGGCAGATCGAAGTGCAGAACATGCTGCACGACATCACTGCCTTTCTCGAGCGCTGGCTGCCGCATTACCAGGCCAACAACCGCAGCTATGTCACCGTGGCCATCGGCTGCACCGGCGGACGCCATCGCTCAGTCTATTTGTGCGAAAAACTCAATCAGCATTTTCTGGCAGCCCGCTATAATGCGCAGGTACGTCACAAGGATCTGTCATGAAACGCGCCACCCGGCGCCGCGCCGATTTCCCACACCTCTCTTTTTGAAGCAAGCCGCATGATCAGCACTACCATTATCGTGCCCAATAAAGCCGGCCTCCACGCCAGGGCCGCCGCCAAGTTCGTGGCCACCGCCACCGCGTTCAAGAGCAAGGTGACACTGGGCAACAGCGACAAATCCGTCGATGGCAAAAGCATTCTGTCATTGATGCTGCTGGCCGCTCCGCAAGGCAGCGAGCTAACCCTCACCCTCGACGGCGCCGACGAAGACACCGCGCTCAAGGCCATTCTGGCGCTGCTGGAACAGCGCTTCGGCGAAGAGTGAGCGCGGCGCGCACATGAACGAAAAATACGAAGGCGACAAAGCCCCCGACCCCAACAGCAAGAGCCAGCGCAAGCGCGACATGAGCGCACTGCAAGACCTCGGCGTTGAACTTACCACGCTGTCCGCATCCGCACTCACGCGCTGCGAACTGCCGCCGCGCCTTGTGGACGCCCTCGGCGAATACCAAGCCCTGCCCAACAAGCACGGCGCCCAGCGGCGCCAGTTGCAGTTCATCGGCAAATTGATGCGCGATTTGGACGAAACCACGCTGGCGCGCATCCACAACGAACTGAATCAAAACGTAAACCTCGCCAAACGCCGCTTTCATCTGTTGGAACAGCAACGCGACGCGCTGCTCAGTGGCGGCAAGGAAGCCCTCGCCGCCTACGTCGCCGCCCATTCTGAAATCGACGTTCAACTTCTCAATCAGTTGCTCCGCCAAGCGCGCAAAGAACAGGAATTACACCAGCCGCCCGCGGCGGCGCGAAAGTTGTTTCAGTTGTTACGAAAAGTCAGCGCCAGCGACATGCAATGAAGGTGAACTGGTATCAGGCCGCGACGGTAATGGCGGCAACCTGTGAGCGGCGCGCCGGCTGCACCACGATCTCCACGCGCTGATTCAGAGACACCAGCGCCTGCATCAGCCGCTCAAGGGAAATGTTCTGTAGTTTGTAGTGGCGAATCTGCGATACCTTGGGCTGATTCATTCCAGTCAACACCGCCGCCTCCATCTGGCTAAAACCCCGCGCGTCGATCAAGGTGTTGAATTTGAACGCCAGCGCGGCTTTCACCGACAATTCCGCCGCGTCCTCGAATCCCAGATTCTCCAGTACATTGTCAGTGCCTTGCGGCTTGGCTCCACGCTTCATCACACGCTCCCGCTTGCCGCATAACGGGCAAGCACTGCTTTCAATCGCCTCTCGATCAACGCCACATCCAAGCGCGGCGTGGCGATACCGGACTTGGATTTCTTCTGAAACGCATGTAATACATGCACCGCCGCGCCAACACGCACAAGGTAAACAGCTCGGTAGGCGTCGCCCAGATGCTCTTCCACCAACTCATACACACCAGAACCCAACCCTTTCCATGGTTTGGCTGAATCCGGCATACCGCCCAGTTGGACGATAAACAGCGCCACTCCCATATCCTTTTGAACCGATACTGGAAATTCTTTGAAATGTTTTTTCGCGGAACCCTCCCAGTACAGGAGTTTGCGTTTCTCTTCCATGAATTATATCCGTACGAGTATATAAAACCACTCCACTACCTACGCATCAGTCTAGCATTCCCCTTGAATAGCCGCCGGAATCTTTGCCTCGTTCAATCATCCACCACCTCGATGCGCGGCGCTGTGCTGGGTGCGCCGCCGGCCAGTTGATCACGCACACGGGTAGCGATTTGCAGGTAGATGCTGGCGATCTGGCCTTGCGGATCGGCGGCCACGGCAGGGGTGCCTGCATCACATTGGGCGCGGATGCGGGCATCCAGCGGCAGCGAGCCGAGCACTTCCACCTCATACGCCTTGGCGATGCGCTCGGCACCACCTGCACCAAAAATGTGCTCGCTGTGGCCGCATTGGCTGCATGTGTGCAAACTCATGTTTTCCACCACGCCCAGTATTGGCACCTGCACTTTGCGGAACATCTCGATGCCGCGCTTGGCGTCGAGCAGCGCGACATCCTGCGGCGTGGTAACGATGACAGCGCCGGTAACCGGCACCGATTGCGCGAGGCTGAGTTGGATGTCGCCCGTGCCAGGCGGCATGTCGATGATGAGAAAATCGAGAGCGCCCCAGCGAGTGTCATTGAGAATCTGGTTGAAGGCGCCAACCACCATGGGGCCGCGCCACACCATGGCTTGGCTGTCGTCCACCAGAAATCCCACCGAGTTGCAGGTGATGCCATGCGCGGTGATGGGCTCCATCTGATTGCCCTCGGCGATGCGCGGACGCGCGCCAGCGACGCCCAGCATGAGCGGCTGACTGGGGCCGTAGATGTCCGCATCGAACAGCCCTACCTTGCCGCCCAAGCGGTGCAGCGCGAGCGCGAGATTCACCGCCGTGGTGGACTTGCCAACGCCGCCCTTGCCAGAGGCGACCACGACAATGTGCTTGATCTGAGAAAGATTGGGACTCTTGGCTTTGTGCATGACACGACCTCCGCTGAAACGAAAGCCGCCACTATAGGGATTGAGCGCGAAAGATAAAGAGGCAATTGCAGATTCAAAACCGCAAACTAAGCCCCAACACATAACTGCGCCCCAAGGCCAGCGTCTGGTGCATGGCATTAGCGCCGCCGGGAAGACCACGGCCTACGGTGCCGGGATTGGGCGGCGGGTCGGCGCCGAAAAGGTTGGTGATGTTGCCATACACTTCCCACGTGGCGCCATCATCGAGCCGCCCGGTGTAACCTACGCGCAGGTTCACCCAACTCACCGCTTCGAGATAGTTGTTGTCCACGTCCACGCCCTCCACCCAGTTCACATTGAACTTGGACTTGTCGATGAAGCGGTGCGATAGAAATACTCGCCAAGGCCCGATGTCGTAGTTCAAGGTGGCGGTGCTGGTCCATTTCGGCGTTAGCCCGGCGCCAGCAAAATCCGTCTTGCGGCCCCCGGAAGGCGTATTGGAATTTTCCGCGAGATAACTGGCGAGCAGGCGCAGCGTCAGATTTTCCTGTTGCTCAGGAAAAAGATTGATCTCGGTGCGGTAGGCAACTTCCATGTCCACGCCGCGCGTTCTGGCGGCGTCGATGTTGGTGAAGAAATCTTCGACGCGCGTGATCTGATTGCTGGCCGGATCACGATCAATTTGCGCGCACAGTGCCTGATTGCCCGCCGCGCAGTCATCCACCACACGCTGAAAACCGATGGAGCCGATGGCGCCGCTAAGGTCGATGTCATAGTAATCGGCAGATACATCGAGGCCAGGCAACCAACGCGGCTGATACACGAAACCCACCACATAGGTAGCGGCTTGCTCCGGCTTCACGTCGGGGTTGCCGCCAGAGGCGGTGGTGATATTGAAGGGCTGCCCATTGAACAGCGGATCGTTGACAGTGGTGCCGCCGCCCGCCTTATCGAAGCGTTCGGCGAAGGTGGCTTCGCGCACATCGCGTGAATAGGTGGTGCGCAGGCGCAGCGCTTGTGTCACCTGAAAATCCAGCCCGGCTTTCCAGGTCAGCACGCCGCCAGCGAGCGAATAATCGGAATGGCGCGCGGCCAGATTCAGATCGAGGCGCTGGGTACCCTTATTGAGCAGAGGCACCAAGGTTTCGCCAAAGACCTCCCATACATCGAACTGGCCGCCAAAAGTCGTGAGGTTGGAAAAGGCATGTAAGTTGGGGCTGCCGCCGGTATAGCCGCCAGGAATGCCCTGGATGCCGAGTGCGGGACGATTGAGCGGCGGCCCCAGCGCATCGATTTCACGCGGGTAGGCGGTCTGTTCGAGATATTCCTTGCGCCAGGTGGCGCCGAGCGAAAAACTGATTGGTCCAGTACTGCGCGCGTTGAACACATCCCCGCTGAGCACCGCCTCGGCGAAATCCTGGGTGACGTAGGATTCGGCCCATTTATCGCTCACCACATAGTCCTGCGCCGCTTGCGACACGTTGCCCCAGCCGAAGATGTTGAGTGGCTGGCAATCCGCGATGCTGTTATCGAGCCCCACCGGCGAAGCGATGGGTACCGGCCCCTGCGGCGACGGCACCAGCACGCCTTGCACCGATTCAGCCAACTGTTGAGGCGTGGGGTTGAATAGCTGCACACGGCACACGATCTTGCCGCTTTGCGGATCGCGCACCGCATCCTGCGCGAGAAACCAGCGATCCACGCGCAAGAGATTATCGAGCAGCATGTGCTTGTGGCTCTTGCCGCGCTGGTAATAGGCATTAACATCCCAGCCATTATTCAAGTGGTGATCGACGCCCAGCAGGAACATGGTCTGGCTTACTTCGGTGCCGTCGGTGTAATCGTCTTGAAAGTTATTGCGGCCCGGCAAAGCGCCGCCTTTTTCCATGCGGAATGAGGTCAAGCCTTGCTCAAGCATGGCTTGCCGGACAGTCTCAGGCAGGAACGCATTATCGACATAAATGGTGCCCGCCCAGATGCCCATCATGCTGGGGCCAAGACCGCCGTTGAGCTTATGGCCATAGGCGGCATTCTTGCCCGCGATGGCCTGAAAATTGAACGTGGTACGCTCGTTCAATGGATAGTCGATGTTGAAGAACAGATTTTTTCGATTCACTTCCGATTGCAGATTTTCGCGCTGCCCGAGATTCGCGATCGCATACTCCGGCCCTCCCGAGGTGGCGCCGCCGCCGTTGATGGCGCCGGGCACGAACAGCCGCAACTGCGTGCCATCTTCGATGAAGGTGTAATTGTTGTAGCGAAAACCCGGTTGATTGATTTTGCCGCCTGGGGTGAAGGCAGACGAGTGAACCTCTGGCAAAGTCAGCCGCTGGGGCTGAGTGCCTGGCGGATCACTGGCGCTCCAGGCGGGGTTGTTTACCCAGCCCCAACGCTCAAACCAATCACGCTCATCGAGGCCCGCGCGATAGCCGCGAATGTCGTCATTGTGATACGCCTCGAGCGAGGCAATGACATGCGCCTTATCGCCAAGATCGAAACCGCCAGAGAGTGACGCTTCCCAGTTCTTGCCGTCGTGATACTCGGTTTCGCCTTTTTGAACGCTCACCTGAAAACCCTGGTAATCGGTGTTCACCACAAAATTGGCGACCCCCGCCAGCGCGTCGGCGCCATAAGCCGCCGAGGCGCCGCCGGTAACCACATCCACACGGCTGATCATGGCATCGGGAAACAAGTTCACATCCACTGAACTCTGGCGATCCGAGGGCGCCACACGGCGGCCATTGAGCAACACCAGCGTGCGCTGCGCGCCCATGCCACGAATGTTGAGAAAAGCCTGGCCCGCCGAGCCGAGAAAAGTGCCGCGATTCTGCGCGGTGGCATTGTTGAGAAACTGCGGCAATTGTTGCAGCCCTTGCGACAAATTGCCCGGCGCGATGAAGGTCAATTCTTCACTGCTGACGGCAGTGACCGGCACTGGCGAGGTAATACCGGGCCGCTGGAGGCGAGAACCCGTGATCTGAATTTCTTCAAGCTGCTGAGCGGGGGCCGCGTTCTGTGCCAAGGCGCTGTGTGCCGTGCCGCCCAATAAAGCGATGGCGGCGGCCAACAAGTTCTGTTTGATTTTGTGTTCAGACATGCCGGTTCCCCTCTGAGGTTGGTTGCATTATTGCTGTTGTGGTTCTGACGCCTGGCCATCCAC
>JAIRJU010000317.1 GCA_031260485.1 Pseudomonadales bacterium
GTTGCTGTTCGTTCCTCTGTTTGTTGTTTATCCGCTTATCCGCGACCTTGCCCTTACCACAGGCGGCACCGTCACCAGCCACCCCCACAGCCCTCAATGGTGATGGTGGGTATGCCCTGGCGGCTGGTAACGTGTGATTCATGAACTCCATGCAGCCCTATCTCTCCGCCAGCCCGTATATTGATTGCGATTCCCCGGCAATTGTTGACCTTGCACGCCAATTGGCAGGCCGCACCAACACTGAAATTACATTGGTACGCGCGTGCTTCGAGTTTGTCAGAGACGAAATCCGTCATAGCGCTGATTTCAAACTCAATCCGGTTACTTGCAAAGCCTCGGCGGTTTTGCAGCACAAAACGGGTTATTGCTACGCCAAAAGTCATTTGCTCGCCGCGCTGCTGCGCGCCAATGGCATTCCTGCCGGACTTTGCTATCAGCGCTTATCAATAGGTGATAGCGGCGCGCCTTATTGCCTGCATGGCCTCAATGCGGTTTACCTCAGCGAGTTTGGCTGGCAGCGCCTGGATGCACGCGGCAATAAACCCGGTGTGAATGCGCAATTCAATCCACCTGCGGAGGCGCTCGCCTTTGCAATCAGAGAGCCGCAAGAGCGCAATCTGCCCGAAATCTGGGCTGAACCCTTGCAGGTTGTCGTAGAGGTTCTGGAACGCTCTAGCAGTTATGAGCAGGTGCTTGCCAACCTTCCAGACATCGCGCTTTGCGCTTAACATGGCGGCCACACGAACGCCGCCGCCGTCGCTCAACTCAGGCGTTTGGATGTACCGCACAACCAATGCTTTCTTGTACTTGATTCTGGAGAAAAGCCCATGAAAAACGCTATTGCCATCTTGAGCCTGTGCTTGGTCACAGCCCCGGTTTTCGCGCAGAAACCTTGCGAGGAACTGAAAAGCGAAATCGCTGAAAAACTCGACGCGAAAGGCGTGCAGAACTACCAGCTAACGATCGTGACCAATGCAGAGGCCGATAGCAGCGATCAAACGGTGGTTGGCAGTTGCGAAGGCGGCACCAAGAAAATCATTTACACGCGGCAGGGGCGTTAAGCGCGGCTTGGCATCATTGACATCAAATGCCGCCAGATTTGAATAGCGGCAGCACTTTGTTGTCTTCGCTCTTTTCCGCCAGTTGTGCCGCTTGCTGCGCTTCGAGCAGCGGATCGTGGGCGCTTTCCTTGGAAATGAAGCCGCCGATGGCTTCGCTCAGTACTTCACGAATCTGCTGCGGATCGAGCACGGCGCAGGATTGTTCGAGCCGTTTGAGCAGGGCCTGAAGTTCTTCCCAGGAGAGGCAGTCTTCCTCGGCGCGCATGATCTTAGGATGGTCGGTGCCAGTCACCTGTTCACCGATCAACAGTTCTTCATACAGTTTCTCGCCAGGGCGCAAACCGGTGTACTCGATGGCGATGTCGCCGTTGGGCGTGCGTTCATCCTTGATGATGTAGCCCATCAAATGAATCATCTTCTTGGCCAGGTCCACGATGCGCACCGGCTCGTGCATGTCGAGCACGAACACGTCGCCGCCCGAGGCCATCGAACCCGCCTGAATCACCAGTTGCGCCGCTTCCTGCACGGTCATGAAATAGCGCGTCACTTCGGAATGCGTCACGGTGACAGGGCCGCCGTGCGCGATTTGCCGGCGGAACAAAGGCACCACCGAGCCAGAGGAACCCAGCACGTTGCCAAAGCGCACCATCGAGAAACGGGTGCGGCTGCCGCTCGCGGACAGTGACTGCAAGATCTGCTCGGCGAAGCGCTTAGTGGCGCCCATGATATTAGCCGGACGCACCGCCTTGTCGGTGGAGATGAACACGAAATGCTCCACCTGAAATTTGTCCGCCGCTCTGGCCAGCACGCAGGTGCCGAATACATTGTTCTGCACGCCTTCGACAATGTTTTTCTCCACCATCGGCACCTGTTTGTACGCGGCGGCATGGTAGACAGTGCGAATGCTGAACTTGCGCAGCGCGTTTTCCACCTGCGCCTGGTTGCGAACTGAGCCGAGCATGGCGATGATCTTGGTATCGCGGCCATGCTCGATGACCTTCTGCAATTCCTTCAGTTCGCTTTCGATGGTGTACAGGCCATATTCGGAGTTGTCGTACAGCACCATCATGTTGGGTTTGAGCTTGATGATTTGACGGCATAATTCCGAGCCAATGGAGCCGCCGGCGCCAGTGATCAAGACGTTGCTGTCGCGGATGCAGGCGCCCATCAATTGCGGGTCGGGCGGTACGATGTCGCGGCCCAGGAGATCCTCAATGTCGATGTCGCGGATCTCATCGACGCCCACTTTGCCGGAAAGAATATCGAACATATCCGGCACCGTGCGCACGTGTACCGAATAGCGTTCGAGATTGCCGAGAATCTGTTTGCGCTCGGCGTGCGTGGCCGAGGGCATCGCCAGCAGGATCTGGCGCACGGAGTAGTTGTCGATCAACTCGCGCAGCGACGCTGCCGGATAGACGCGGATGCCATGCACGGTATTGCCTACCACGGCCTCGTTGTCATCGACAAAGGCAACCGGCAGGTACTGCTCGCCGTTGTTCAGCGCCGCGACCAACTGCATACCGGAACTGCCCGCGCCATAAATGACGACGGGTTCGCGCGGGCGAAAGTTGTGCAAGAGGTTCTGCATCACCAACTTGGATGCGAAGCGCAGGCCGCCCACGGTGAGCAGCGCTGTCATCCAGAACACCACAATGGCCTGCCCCGGAAAGGTCAGCGCATCGGTGAGATACACGATCAAGGCCGTGAGCAGCGTGCTGATCGTGACGCCCTTGAAAATCACCAAGCCCGACTGAATGCCCATGTACAGCAGCACCGTGCGATACAAGCCCGCTTTGTAGAACACCACCACACTGCATACCGCGCTGAGCACGAACAACAACGCGTAGGTATTGAGTTGATGGAGCGTGAAGAATTCCGGGCTGACCAGAATCAGGGAGAGCCACAGCGACAGCAAAATCAAGCCGCCATCGGCGAGCATCATCAGGCCGCGCTTGAACGGCCGAGACAGGGAAAACGCGCCAGGATTCATCAGATTGCCTGTTCGTTGGGGCCTTCGTTGAGGCCTTCATTGGGACAATAGTGGCTGCTATCGTTACTACAATAATCGTTACTACAATCGTTACCGCAATCGTTCTGCGACATCATTGCGATAACACCGTGGCTTGATCCTGCGCCATGCACTGGCGGCGAATGCGCCAGACTGCCAGCGCCAGCGGCCCCCAGGCGAGCAACGCGATCCACCATCCCTGGTTGACGTACTGTTGGCTCAACAGCGCCAGTGGCAACAGCCACATGACATTCACACCGGTATACACCACCACCACCTTGGCATGGCTGCCCCAATAACGGGCGAGTAGCTGATACGCATGTGAGCGGTGGCCATGGTACCACACCGCCCCACTGCTCATGCGCGCCAGCAAGGTCACAGTGCTATCCACCAAAAAGCCGCTCATCAAAATCAAATACGTCCAATAATCGAGCGCCGCGTCGCGCACGGCCAAAAGGCCCAGCGCAAAAAAAGCATAACCCAGAAAATTACTGCCCACATCGCCCATGAAGAGCCGCGCTGGCGGCAGGTTATAAAAAGCAAACCCAGCCAGCGTACAGGCAAGGCCCAGCGCCGCCACGCTCAGCGCCGGCGCCCCGGCATCGGCGCAAAACCAGGCGAGACTCAAACTGACGAACACGCCCTGACTCACCGCCAGGCCGTCGATGCCATCCATGAAGTTATAGAAATTGATCTGCCATATGCCGTAAAAAAACAGCAGCGCGCTCAAGACCACAGGCTGCGCCAATTGCCAAACGCCGACATGCAGTGGCGGCAGCGCGGCGATCAAGCACAGCAACAGCAACACCACTGCCGCTTGCACCAAAAGTCGCACGCGAATGCCGAGGTTGACACTGTCATCGGCAAAGCCGAGCAAGGCCAGAATCGCGCTCAACGACAACAACAGCGCCGCGCGCGCGTTCAGCGCCGCAGTTCCCCACAGCGCCAGCACGCCCAGGAGCGAGACCACACAAAAGCCAAGCCCGCCGCTCGTCGGCGTGGGCTGCCTATGTGAACTGCGCGCATTGGGCACATCCAGACGCTTCTGGTGCAAGGAATAACCATGCCAGGCCGCTGTCAATGCCAGCGATGCCAGAAAGGTAAGCAACAGTGCGGCGCTCATGCGGAAACAATATCCCTAGCCAAACACATACCTAGCCAAACACCAGGAAATTGCCTTCGACATGCGGCACCGGATCGACTCCCACCACATGGTATACGGCCACCATATCGACAGTATTATCGAAGGCATTGCCGCCCTGCACATTGGCGATCAGGGAGTAATAATCGTTGACGGGGTTGTAAGTCAGCCTCACTTCGTTGACCTCAGAGGACTTGATCACCGCATTTAAGTAATTGGTTGACTCCTCAGGCGTCGTGATTGAAACCGTGTCCAGTTCTCGCACAAACACTGGCGTTATACCAACGAAGCCAATTTTATCGCCAGCCCTAATATCGTAAATGACCGCGGTAGCCGACGCGGCAATCGTCGAATGATCGATGATGAAAATATCAGCGCCGCCGCCACCATAAGTGCTGGTGCCGTTATTGAGGATGAACACATCATCCCCTGGTGTGCCTTGCATAGTGACGCCATGAGTCGCCGCTGTCGCGTCGATAAATACCGGTATTGCATTGGCGGCAGCGTCCATCAACCGCAGATTGGCCAACACTTTGCTCACCGTGTATACCTGCTCGGTATCGCTGGCGAGTGCCACCGCAAGGGTACTTTTGAGAGTTTCGATCGCGCTGGTCTTGGTGCCCGCAATCGCGGTAACGCCTTTCACCACGCCCTGTAAATTCGCCACGGTGGTGGAAGGCAAAGCGGCGTCGTAAGAATAGTATTTCGCCACGTCGATACGGTTTTGCAACTGCGCCTTCGCGGCGGCGAAATCGGCATCGCTGGTGCTCAGCAATGCTTGCTCCGCTTGCAGTATTATCTCGCCCTTGCCAACGCCTGCCGCCAAACTCTCCACAACCCAATTCTTGGCATAAGCCACAGCGCTCGCCGCCGTGCCGGCAGGTAGCAGTTGCACCGCCAGTTGGTCGGCAAAGGCGGCCGCGGACTGGGTATTGGCATAAAAATCATTGAACAGATCCTTGCCCGCCAAGGCAGTGGCGATGTCGTTCAGCGACGCACCCGCCTCGAGCACCTCGACCAGTTCGCCGAGATAGCCCGCACCCGGCGCGCCATTGAACATAGTGACGACCAAACCCGTGATCGCATCAACCGCGCTGACGCTGAAATTCAGCGTCATGGGCGAAACAAGGTCTTTTGTAAGAATCTTGCTGTCATTGATTTGTTGTTTGATGTCTTGCAGTGATAGTGACATTTTTGCCGCTCCCTCAGGATTTACGTCAATCAAAGATGGACACGCGCCCTTTGCCAATTGCTCCTGGGCTGGCCCATTCTACAGATTCCACTCGCGTTGGGAGTCAAACAAAAGTTCTAGGTAGTAGCGTGCAGGCCCGCAGCACCCAGCCTCATAGCATCGCACAAAGCCCCATAACACAAAAAAGCCGCCGCCGGTTTACCTCCAGCGGCGGCCTCCCTTCATGCTACTCGATCCGAATGCGATCGAGGTTGTTGCGCAAGGTGGCGGCGCCGATGCCCGATACCTTGGTCAGATCATTCACACTTTGAAACGGCCCGTGTTCCTCGCGGTATTTCACGATGGCCTGCGCCTTCACCGGCCCGATACCGGTCAGCACGTCGGCGATGGTTTCCGCATCCGCCTCATTGATGTTGACCTGCAAGCGGCTTTCAACCAAGCGGCTTTCAACCGCAGGCGGTGTTGACGGCACCTGTGGTTCCTGTGCCTGCAAGCCTTGCCAACTCCACAGCAGCGCCAGCATCAAGCCCGCTTGCCGCACCCGCGACATATATCTTGTCGTCATAACCTTCCTCCATGAAAAAATCACATCAAACACGCAGCGACATTGCTGCTGTCTGAATCTAGCAGAAGATTCAATTTCTGCCCTGAATTTCCGCGACAAGCTGCAACAGCTTGATTTTGGGTGAGGCGGCTTGGGTGATGGGCCGCCCGATCACCAAATAATTGCTGCCCGCGCGCAGCGCTTGTGCGGGCGTTTCGATGCGTTTCTGATCGTGCTGGTTGTCGCTGGCGGAGCGGATGCCCGGTGTCACCAAGAGAAAGTCCGCGCCCAGCGCGGCGCGCAGCGGCGCAGTCTCGCGCGCGGAACACACCACGCCATCCATGCCCGACTGCTGCGCCAAACGCGCCAGACGCAGCACCTGTGTTTCAGGATCAGCGGCAAACCCCACTTCCGCGAGATCCTCGGCGCCGAGGCTGGTCAGCACGGTGACAGCGATCAAGCGCGCCCGTGAATGCTGGCCCAGCGCCGCGAGCGCGGCGCGCATCATGGCGCTGCCACCGCTGGCGTGCACGTTGAGCATCCACACGCCAAGCTCCGCCGCCGCCGTGACCGCGCCGGCCACGGTGTTGGGAATGTCATGGAACTTCAGGTCCAAAAATACCTCGAAGCCGCGCTGCTGAATGCGCTCGACCCATTGCGGCCCACCGCGTGTGAACAATTCCTTGCCTACCTTGACGCGGCAGAGCGCGGGGTCGAGCTGCGTCAGCATGGCGTCGGCGCTCGCGGTGTCGGAAAAATCCAGGGCTACGATGATGGGTTTGGGATCGCTCATGAATTACCTCGAGGAAATTTCAGGACTGCAAGGGCCGCAGCGTGCTCCAGCCGCCACAGCCTGGGCACAGCCAATGCGTGCTGCGCAGTTGGAAGCCACAGGAGCGGCATTGGAACTGCGGCATTGCCTGCTCGCTGCTCGCCAGCACGCCGCGCGCTTGCGTGACCAGCGAGGGCGCGTGGCGAGCGGCAAGATCGGATGCGGCCAATTCCAGCAAACGCAGCGCCAGCGCCGGGCTGGGATGATGCCGCGCGTATTCGGTGAGAAAAGCGATTTCCTGCTCCACGCCTTGCTGACGATCGATCACGCTGGCCAACAGTTCCACCTGGCGCGCATTGATGCTTTGACCCTGGTGCAGCACTTCTTCCAGGATGGCCGCAAGAAACGGCGGGCGCCGCGACAGCACGGTGGTGAGTTCGGGCAGCTTTTCCAGCACCAGCGCGGCATCGAGCTTGAGCGCCTGACGCAACGTTTCCTCCGCGCGCTGATCGTCGCCCAGCGTCGCGTACAGCGCGGCCAGTTGCAGCGCCACGCGCACGTTATCAGGGCGCACCGCCCTGCCCTGCTGCAAGAAATCGAGCGCTTGCTCGTAGTGCTTTTCGCGCTGGGCGATCTCGGCCAGTTCACAGTAGAAATGCGACACCTGCAATTGCACGGTGTCGCGGTTGTGCGGCGCGGGGCTTTGCAACAGTTCGCGGCCGCATTCGATGGCGCGCTGCCATTCGCGCTCGGTTTGAAACAGCGTCAACGCCAAACTCAGCGCTTGCTCGCGCAGTACGCCAGGGGCTTCGCGCAGTTCCTCGATGATGCGTTCGGCGCGATCGAAGAGGCCCGCCGCGATGTAGCTGCGCACCAGTTGAATGCGAATCATGCCCAATTCGCGCATGGTGAAATTCTGGCTGTTCAATAACCCTTGCAGGTGAGCGATGGCGCGATCCGCCTTGCCACGGCGGCGCAACAAGGTAGCCAGCGCCATGTGGGTTTCCAAGGTGCTGGCGTTGACTTCCAGCGCGTCGATGAACACATCCACCGCGTCATCGGGTTCGTCGTTGAGCAGATAATTGAGGCCGATGAAATAATCCGGCTGATATTTACGGGTGCGCGGCGCCCCTGGGGCCGTGGCGCGGGAACCCAAGTGCCAGCCGAGCGCCAGCGCCGCCACCAGAAACACAAAGATGGCCAGCGCATCCAGAGTGGGGCTCATGTCTTGCCTGCATCGACACTCACCAGGGATTTTTCTTCAAGCGGCGCCAAGCGCTCGCGCAGTTGCGCGATCAGTTGCTCTTGCTCGTCGATACGCTGTTGCTGCTGGCGCAGCGCCAAACGGGTTTTCAGCCCACGCCAAAGGCCGAGCCCCAGCGACACGCCGATGAAGCCGCCACCGACAAAAGCCCCAAGCACCCATACGCTCAAGGGCCTGGGATCGAGCGGCAAGCCCAGCCACAGCGTTACGGGATCGCGGTTATGATCGGTAAACAGAAAACCGGCGAAAATCACCAGAAGGAACAACAGGAACCACACAAGTCGGAGGGTGCTTTTCATGGGAACCTTCATATAGAAGAAGTCGCTATGTCAGCCAGATCGTAGGAAGCGGCGCGGACACGCGAGAGAGGGAACGATTCAAAACTCCGGGCCGCCATTGACGCGATCGCGCAATTCCTTGCCCGGTTTGAAATGCGGTACATATTTGCCACTGAGCACCACCGGCTCGCCCGTCTTGGGGTTGCGCCCGGTGCGCGGAGCACGGTAATGCAGGGAAAAACTGCCAAAGCCGCGAATCTCGATACGACCGCCGTCGGCAAGCACATCGGCCATGTAGGCGATGACCGCCTTGACCGCCAGCTCGATGTCCTTGGACGAAAGCTGCGTGTGCTTGGCGGAGATCCGTTCGATGAGTTCTGACTTGGTCATGGCGCGCGTTTTCCCGTGTGCGTACAGACACTACCTCGAGCAAGGCCGCCGCGCCCACAAGGAACGCGGCGGCAGTATTACTTACTAATGCTACTTACTGATGTTGCTTGCTGGTGTTGCTTACTCCTGATTCATCTTGGCCTTGATGAGATCGCCAACGGTAGCAGGCGCGGCAGAAGTAGCGTTGTGCTTGTTGTGCTCTTTGAGGGAGTCTTTCTCTTCCTCGATCTCTCTGGCTTTGATGGACAGGCCAATCAAGCGGTTCTTGCGGTCGATGTTGGTGATCAGCATTTCCACGTCGTCGCCCACATTCAGCGCATTGCGCGCGTCTTCAACGCGATCGCGGCTGATTTCGGAGGCTTTCAAAATACCTTCGACACCGCCGCTCAAGCTGATGACAGCTTCCTTGGCTTCCACCGACTTGACCTTGCCGCGCACCACGGTGCCCTTTTCATTGGTGCCGACGTAATTGGTGAACGGATCATCAGACAGTTGCTTGATGCCCAGCGAGATGCGCTCGCGCTCGGGGTCGATCGACAGGATCACGGTGTCGAGCTTGTCGCCCTTGGTGTACTGACGCACAGCGGCTTCGCCTGCTTCATCCCAACTGATGTCAGACAGATGCACCAGGCCGTCGATGTCGCCTTCCAGGCCAATGAAGATGCCGAAGTCGGTGATGGACTTGATGTTGCCGGAAATGCGATCGCCTTTTTGGAACTTCTCAGCGAAGGTATCCCACGGATTCTGCTGGCACTGTTTGAGGCCCAGCGAAATGCGGCGGCGCTCCTGGTCGATGTCCAGAATCATCACTTCCACTTCGTCGCCCAACTGCACGATCTTGGAGGGGTGCACGTTCTTGTTGGTCCAGTCCATTTCGGACACATGCACCAAGCCTTCCACGCCTTCTTCGAGTTCCGCGAAGCAGCCGTAGTCGGTAAGGTTGGTGATCACCGCCTTGACCTTGGTGTTTTCCGGATAACGGCGCTTGATTTCGACCCACGGATCTTCGCCCAATTGTTTTAGACCGAGCGATACACGATTGCGCTCGCGGTCGAACTTGAGCACCTTGACGTCGATTTCCTGGCCCACGGTGACGATTTCGCTCGGATGCTTGATGCGCTTCCAGGACATGTCGGTGATGTGCAAGAGGCCATCGATGCCACCCAGGTCCACGAAGGCGCCGTAATCGGTGAGGTTCTTGACGACGCCAGTGACGCTCTGGCCTTCCTGCAAGTTGTTGAGCAGTTCATCGCGCTCGGCGGTGTTGACCGATTCGAGCACGGCGCGGCGGGACACCACCACGTTGTTGCGTTTCTGATCGAGCTTGATCAGTTTGAATTCCAGTTCCTTGCCTTCGAGGTGAGTGGTGTCGCGGATCGGGCGCACGTCCACCAGCGAGCCGGGCAGGAAGGCGCGGATGGTGTTCACATCCACCGTGAAGCCGCCCTTGACCTTGCCATTGATGATGCCGATGACCGGAGCGCCTTTTTCAAAGGCTTCTTCCAGCACCAGCCAGGTTTCGGCGCGCTTGGCTTTTTCGCGGGAGAGGCGGGTTTCGCCGAAGCCGTCTTCCACGGCATCCAGGCTCACTTTCACCTTGTCGCCGATTTGCAGGGTGAATTCACCTGCGTCGTTGAGAAATTCGGATTTGGGGATGACGCCTTCGGATTTTAGACCGGCGTGTACAGTAACCCACTCGTTGTCGATGTCGATGCTGGTGCCGGTGACGATGGACCCGGTCTGCATATCCAGATCGTTGAGGCTG
>JAIRJU010000338.1 GCA_031260485.1 Pseudomonadales bacterium
AAGAGCTTCTGGGGATTCGAGGTCGAGCTTCTGGGGATTGGCTGAAATCCCCAGAAGCTCTTCTGGGGATTCGGTGTCGAGCTTGTGGGGATTGCTCGAAATCCCCACATGCTCCGCCGGGCTTGTGGGGATTTCCGCAGGAGAATCGGGCAGATTCAGCGTGTAGTACGTTCGGTTGCCCGCTCCCTGTTTGACCAGCAAGCCCCGGTCACGCAAGCGGCGCAGAATCAGGCTGGCACCGAGGGTATCTGAGCCGCAAAAATCACGGCAGGCGGTGTTGTCCACGGCACCCGTGGCGCGGGCATAAATCAGCACCTTGGCTTCGTCGGCGCTGACCGCATTACCCGCATAATCGCGCAACCAGGCGTAATCGTCCTGCGTCAGCAGATTATGCAGAAACAGCGTGAGCCTGAATTCGTTGGCCGAGCGGTCGGAATGAAACTCAGGCAGCGGCAAGCCCGCCTCGGCAGCCAGACGACGCATGGCGCGGATGCCCGTGCCTTTGGCTTCGGCAAGGTGCAGGTCATGCAGCACCGTCGCAATGGCGGGATTGCGCAGGCGGGAACCCGGCAAACCCAACTGCGCCGAATCCTTCAGGGAATAGCCGACGTTGCGGATTTCAATACGGTTGCTGTAGCGAATGATTTGGGTCGGGCTGTGCAAAGCATAGTTGCGGTGCATGGCCGCGTTCGCCAGCGCCTCGCGAATCACCTTGCGCGGCACGATGGGTTCTTGAACGCTGTGCAACTGGCCTTCCGGCAGATGAAACCCCTTGGGCAATTCGTCGATGATGCTGGCCTCAGCTTGCGGCAACGCGAGCAGCAAGGGCTTGCGAATGTCGATGGATTGGAAGCGGTTCTCAGGATCGTCCATCCACGCATTGCCCGGCACACGGATGTAATCGATGTAAACCATGGGCAGCAAACGGCGCAAGGCCATCGCCTTGCCGAACAATACGATGCCCGCCAGCGTCGGTTGCAGCACGTCATTCACACGGCGCCGTGCGCCCACGGCTTCGAGCAATTCCTCAAAGCCGTAGGCCAATTCTTCCGCGCGTGGATTGATGTGCGCCCGGTCGCGCCGGTAAGCGGTAATGGCGACGGGGTCAAAGTCATCGAGCCGCGCATCAGGCAGGATGCTGGAATCCGGGCCGTGCAGCGGTTGGCTTTCGCCGCGCAGGACCCAGAGGTCTTCATCCACACAACGCTGGTCGCTGGAACCGATGCGTCGCCACGCGCCATGGGGCAGTCCGGTTGCTTTTTTGTAGATGGGTTTGTGGGTGACATCCGCTTCGGGGACATACACCACCAGCAGCGCGCAGCCATTGATTTGCTCCACCTGCATTTCGGGCCGCACGGCCACATTGAGCGTGCTGGCGCACTGACTGGCAAGGTCGCGCTGCACCTTGTCCGGGTTGGGCAAACCTGTCGCACGGTACACCGTGTCGCCCTTGTCATTGATTGACCAGTCCACCCCCAGCAACAGATAGCCGCCATCCAGACCCGGTTCATTGGCAAAGGCAATGACAGTTTCCAGGATGGACTTGCCCACATCACTGGCGCGCTTGGCTTCAATGCGCGTGGATTCATCCACGGCGTTGAGTTCGTCCAGCAATTCAATCGCGCTACGCATGGTGGCCTTCGTGCTCCCCAGGTGCGGGATTCTACTTTCAGTCATCGCAACGCCGCCATCAAGCGCCCCTGCCAACGGCGCAAGGGGCTTAGCCATTGCAGACGGTTGCTCGCGCGGGCCGCTGCCATGCGGCTGACCAATACTTCGGGCGGGCATGGCAGGCCGGTGACGGGGTCGAGATAGCGGGGATAAAGAATCAAGGCGGCGGCTACCAATTCATCGAGCGTCAGTACACGCTTTCTGCGCTGAGGCACTTCACCCAAATCGCGCGTAAGGCCCCAACCGGCATAGAACGGCGTGCCGTGGCAGATGACTTCACGTTCACGCAGCAGTGCTTCAAAGCCGGTGAGTGAGGTCAGCACATGCACCGCATCCACCGTGTCGAGCAATGCGGCCATGCTGTCGCCGCGCACGATGCGGTTGGCATGAGTGAGCGCCTCGTTGTCGGCAACCGCGCCCTTGCGGAGACCGGCATCGACATCGGGATGCGGGCGAAACCAGATTTCCGCGTTGGGTTCGAGCGCGCGCACCCGGCGCAACAACTCAAGATTGGAAATGCTGCTGCCGCCTAGCCGCACGGATAAATCATCTTCAACTTGCCCCGGCACGAGCACGAGCCGGCCCTTGGTGCGTAAAGCCTGTGATTGCCGAGGTGCCAGCGCAGCCCGCCCTGCTGCGTACTTGCTGATGCCCGCTGTAATAATCGTTTCGCGCAAGGCCCGCGCGCGTTCGAGCAAACGTGGTGACAACTCTGCCTCGTTGAGCAAGGCTTCAAGCTCACTGGGCCTCGACGGGTCGAAATGAATCCCGATGCTGTCGATGATGATTGAGGACGGCGGCACCAACTCAACGCCCAGCCCCACCGAACGCACGAAGCCATCTTCCACGCGCCAGAGCGGCACGCCTTGCGTCTGTGCATCCTTGATTAGCGTTGACGAAACGCGCGAGGGCCATATCGCTACTGCGCTGCCTGTCTTGCGAGCTATCGCAAGCGCCCGCGCCGAGGACGATACGATTCGCAACGAGCGCTGCGGATGCCACAGGAAGCGGCGAATCTCCGCCCGCTTCCACCAGGCGATTCCGCAGGCAGCGGCGATGCGGCGGTTTTCCTGCAAAATCTTGCGCCATGTGGTCAAAAGCTCAATCGTCGTCTCAAGCGTCGCCGCTTCGCCGGTAAAGGGGTCACGCCACTGCGTAGCCGCCAGAGAGTTCGCAGCAAGATGATCGAGCGTGGCCTCATCATCCTCCGGCGCGCCGAAGCGACCCGGCGAAAGCACACGCACCGCCACGCCTGCGATGCGCGCCAGCGCAATCCACTCATCGTCGCCATGTGCGACAAGAAGCTGCGCGCCATCGAGCGCCGACCAAGGATCAACATCCTCACGCCATGCGCCGCCATCATCAGCAACGAGGCGATTGAGCGCCTGCACCCAGTCTCTCCCGCCGGAGGGGGCAATCCATAAAGCATTGGCACGTCCAACAGGATGAACGTCAAGGTCTTTGATGAAGCGTGGACGCAGAACGGTATGTGCAGACTGCATCAGCCGCGCCGGAGCGGACCAGAAGCATCCGCCGACGCGCGCCTCGCGAATCAGGGAGAAAATTGTCGAAGAAT
The DNA here is from genome assembly GCA_031260485.1 of Pseudomonadales bacterium. GTDB lineage: Bacteria > Pseudomonadota > Gammaproteobacteria > Pseudomonadales > Pseudohongiellaceae > CAILUG01. The sequence goes on from JAIRJU010000338.1 coordinate 3,248, forward strand.
CAGCGAGCACCTTATCCCCGCTCGTCGCAGTACAGGAAACCGCAGCGTCAATGCCGGGAAAAGGCGGCGCGCGCAGCAAAGGCAGAGGGAACGGTGTCACGGGATTCCTTTTGAACAGCAGCGCGCAGTGACATATGCTTTGCGGGCTGATTTTTCCGGTGGGTGATTTTTATGGATAAGAAATTTGCTGCGGATTTTCCCTGATCGTGGGTATCGAAATTTTATTCGATATGGCGCACGGCTGCGCGGGTATGAATCGACTGTGGTTGACTGGCATGACAGTGTTGCGTGCGAAGCGGCGCCGGGTTTGCCAATAATCAGATGAATACCCGCGCAAAATACCGCGCCATCTGGCTGCGACTGCGCATCCACCTGCATGCCTTGCGCAGTGCCCCGTGGGCTTATCTGACGGCCACCTGGTGGCAACTGCGCGGCAAACGTGTCCGCTCGCGCGCGCAGTTTGCCGCGTTGCTGGCCGTCTCGCCGCTGGCCTATCGTCTTTGGTTGCTGCGTGAAACAGCGCCCGCGCAAACCAATGCGGCTGGGCCGCCCCTCATTGCGCTAATCGACGTGGCTGGCGGGCAAACGCCGGATGCAACCTTGCGCAGTCTTGTCAGCGAAGGCATCGCGGCGATTGTGGTGGGCACGCCGCAAATTCCAACGCCCGCACACGCCTGCCCTTGCATTGACTGGCGTGATAATCCCTGGATTTTGCCGCTGGTTGCCGGAGACATTCTGGCGCGCGGTGCGGCGGCAACTTACCGCAACGCTGGCCAGCGCACAGCAGCGCGGCTGATTTATGCCGACGATGATTTGCAAGACCAACACGGGCAACGCCACACCCCGCATTTCAAACCCCAATGGAATGAGGAGCTATTCCGCCACTTCGATTATCTTGGTGGTGCCTGCATCGTGAAAACGTCGGCGCAGACGCTTGCCGCCGTGTCCGGCCCGGATTGGGCGACACGCCTGGTCAACACCGTGCTTGCACAGGGCAGTGAGGTCTTGCACATCCCAAACGTACTGCATCATCGGCGCGTCAGGCCGCTGCCGCGTATACCGGCGCTGCCCGCTGCCAGCGAAGGTCTGCCGCTGGTCAGCGTCATCGTGCCAACCCGTAATCGGCTTGACCTGCTGCGCACCTGTCTTGAAGGCTTGTCACGCACCGACTATCCCGCCATGGAGATCATCATTGTCGATAACGACAGTGACGATGCCGCGACGCTGGCCTATCTTGCGGCGCTTGATCCAGCGCGCCATCGGGTGTTGCGCGTTGCCGAGCCTTTCAATTTTTCCACACTCAACAATCGGGCGGTGGCCTGCGCGCGCGGGCAACTCCTGTGCCTGCTCAACAATGACATTGAGATTCTTGCGCCGCTGTGGTTGCGCATCATGGCACAGCAGGCGCTGCGCGATGAGGTCGGCGCGGTCGGGGCGTGCTTGCTCTATCCCGATGGGCGCATCCAACATGCTGGCGTAGTGCTGGGAATCGGAGGCGCGGCCGCTCATGCGCATCGCCTGCTTTACCCGAATCAAGAAGGTTATTTCAGCCGTCACGCCCTGCCGCAATTCATCTCGGCGGTGACAGCGGCCTGTCTGGTGGTTCAGCGCGAACGCTTCGAGGCGGTGGGCGGTTTCGACGAGCAGAATTTCGCCGTCGCCTTCAACGACGTGGACCTCTGTCTGCGTTTGAATGCGCGCGGCTGGCAGTCGTTCTATGAGCCGCGTGCAACCCTGATACACAAGGAATCCACCTCGCGTGGCAGGGACCGCGATTCAATCAGCGCGGCGCGCTTTGACGCTGAATTGGCGGCGCTGCGCAAGCGCTGGGGCACGCAGGAGACGGCAGACCCCTTCCATCACCCGCAGCTGAGCCAACTCAGCGAACGCTTCGGGGTGCGAATTTAACGCATGAACTTTTCACCTCAGCCTGACCGGCTCACGCTGCCGCAAGTGACCTTGTGCGCGGTGACTTCGCTCAATCTGTCTGCCACGCAGTATGCGCTGGAGCGTTGCCTGAAGCAGATTGCCTTTGCCGATTGCAAGCTGCTGACGGATGCCTGTGTCGCGGCGAGCCATCCTGAAATTCGCGTGGTGCCAATCGAACGGCTGCACTCCGCGGCAGCCTATTCGGATTTCATGCTGAGAAAATTGGTGGATTATATTCAGACGCCCTACGCCCTTGTCGTGCAGTGGGATGGTCATGTGCTGGCGGCCAGCCGCTGGCGGCCCGAGTTTCTCGATTACGACTACATCGGTGCCAGTTGGCCGCAATTCACCGACGGTTGCGATGTGGGCAATGGCGGCTTCTCGTTGCGCAGCGCCAGGTTGCTGCGCTTGTGCAGCAAGGCGGATTTCATGGCGCATCATCCCGAAGATGTCGCCATTGGCCGCATCAATCGCCCATGGCTACAAACACAAGGGATACGCTTTGCTCCCCGCGAGCTGGCTGCATTATTTTCAGCCGAGCGCTGCGGCAATCTGCAAACGGCTTTTGGTTATCATGGTATCTGGCACATGCCCCATATCGTCGGCGTGGAACCTTTCTGGAACATCTATCGTGAATTGGATTGGACACGTATCCACAAGCGCGATTTCAGAACTCTGATGCGAGCGGTGTGTCAGGGGCCGGAAAAGCGCCAGCGCGCCTGGCGAATGTTGGTTGACCGCTTCATCACGCGGTGCCGATAAAATTTGCAGACAGGCTTTTTTGCAAACAGGCTTTACAGCCGCAAGCGATACGTTTCACTCGCCGGATCGAGATTGGGGTGAAACGTGGGGTCGACAAAACCCGTACTGCCCCAGCGATTCTGGAACACCGTAAGCTCTCGCTTGTAGCGATTCAGATTGTCCGGTTCAAAATCCGAACGGCGCGACTTGCTTTCATGGTGAATCAACACCGCTTGCGCGGCGTAGAGGTTGCGCCATCCGGCGTTTCGCAGCTTCAGGCATAGGTCGACATCGTTGTAGGCGATGGCAAGGCCACGCTCATCGAGTCCGCCAACCGCCTGGAACTTGCGCTTCTCAACAACAAGACAGGCGGCGGTGACAGCGGTGGCTTCGCGGGTAATCCAGGCTTGCGCAAACCAGCCTGGATTGCCCTGCGGCAGACCACGGTGGGCATGACCCGCCGCGCCGCCCATGCCAACGACAACGCCTGCATGTTGTATGGTGCGGTCTGGATAGAGCAAGCGCGCACCGACAGCGCCGATGCCACGGCGAATGGCATGGGCCATCATTTCGCGTAGCCAGTCCGGATGGATGATCTCGGTGTCATTATTGAGCAAGCAAATGTACGCGCCGCTCGCATGGTTTACGGCGAAATTGTTGATCGCCGAATAATTGTAAGGATGCGGCCAATGCACAACCTTCACACGCGCATCGCGCACGATGCTTTGAAAATAGGCCAGCGTTTCGGGTTCAACGCTGTCATTGTCCACGATGACCAATTCAAGATTCGGATAGTCCGTGTGGTGCAATACGCCAGCGACACAGGCTTGCAGCAAATCCAGACGATCGCGTGTAGGGATAATCACACTCACCTGCGGCGGCGAATCGGGCAAGGAACAATTCAGAATTAATGTTCCAAATTGACCTTCACTCACTTCAGTTTGAGAAATGGCGGCGACCAACTCACGTCTTCCCGGCAGAGTGCGGCACCATGCGTTGGCGGGTGCCGTTGTCGCCACGTAGCGCACATGATGCGCGGCCAGTGCGCCGGGGCCGATGAGCAGCCGCGTCAGCATTGCGTAAACGGCCAGCGCGTCAGGGCAGGTTGCGTTCGCCAACTCGCTCTGGCGCAGGGCTTCAAGCGGCAGCGTGCACGCAGCGGAAATATAGTCTTGCGCCAAAAACAGATTCTCGTCCCATGCAGGTTTGAGCCAGGGATTGCGCCGCTCATTTTGCAATGAGCGTTCATCCTGGTCAGCGTAGAAAACGGTCAGCGTGTTCGCGCTGCTGGCGGCCATGGCCTGTGCGTAGGCGCGTAGAGCGCCGGGGGCGAGCGTGCAGTCTGCATCGAGCGGCACGCAATGAGCGGCGCGTGTGCGTGCAGCGACAAGCGCCATGCCGGCCTGCCGCGTCAGCGGTGAATTGTCGAGTATATGAATACGCGCATCGGCGGGAAGATTGGGCAGAGGGTCTGCTGAGGATGTGAGGTAAAGCTCCCAGCGCTGATGAAACTGCGCGAGAACCGAATTGATTGCCGCTCGCAGTGCCTGGGGAGATTGTCCGGCAGAGCAATGCAGATGTACGGCCAGCAGCGGCAGTTCAGCATCCTGCTCTGCATGAACGGCGCTGCGTTGTTCGCTCTGGTGCAGTGCCAGCCAATAGGCATAGCTCAGCGGCAACTCCATGGCCGCAGCGCGAAGCTGCCCCAGCGCCCGAACGCGACGGCCCGTGATTCGCCACCACGCGATGGTCAGCGCCTTTAACGGGCGCCTTAACAGCAGCGTGAGAAACAGGCGCCCATGAGGTGACATGCAGCCGGCTCTGGCTACCCGAGTAAGCCACGGCGTATTGCTAGACTCCAAACCTCTCCCTCATCTCTGCGGCCTTCGCCCACTCGTCACCGGGTATCCGGTCGATCAGTTCCTTCATCACGCTGACGAATGTGACTTTGAGCGCATCGTCGGCCAGCTCCTTGGCGCGATCTGTCGGAAGCAATGGGCGCATGTCGATGAAGAAGGTCGGATTGGCGAGTTTCTGGAACATGCGCTGCTGCGCCTCGGCCCTTGAAATCGTCAACTCCGCCTTTTCAAGGTAGCGTAGAAAACATTCGACGACCCGAGACGTGTTCAGCCCCTCGAACACAGTCAGTGCGTGACCGAGGTCGAACAGATCGCGCCCCTTGTTGCGCTGGAGCAAGGCCCGCAGCTTGGTCGCCAACATTTCCTCCCG
>JAIRJU010000023.1 GCA_031260485.1 Pseudomonadales bacterium
GACACGCCCATGATGGTGCCCGTGGTGCCCATGGAACTGACGAAGTGCGTCACCTTGCCCGCGGTATCGCGCCAGATTTCCGGGCCGGTGTGTTCGTAATGCGCGGCGTAGTTATCGGGGTTGCCGAACTGATCGAGCACCTTGCCTTGGCCTTCGCGCTGCATTTGCTCGGCAAGATCGCGCGCGCCTTCCATGCCTTGTGCTTCGCTCACTTCGATCAAGGTGGCGCCGTAGGCGGTCATCGCATCCTTGCGCTCCTGCGTGGAATTGTTCGGCATGATCAAAATCATGCGGTAGCCTTTGATCGCCGCCACCATCGCCAGCGCGATGCCGGTATTGCCGCTGGTGGCTTCGATCAAGGTATCGCCTGGCTGAATGTCGCCACGCGCTTCGGCCTTGTTGATCATGCTCAACGCGGGTCTGTCCTTTACTGAACCGGCGGGATTATTGCCTTCGAGTTTCACCAAAAGAGTATTGGAACTGCTGATACCAAACAGAGCGGGCAGCCGCTGTAAACGAACCAGCGGCGTATTGCCGACCGTGGCTTCAAGCGTGGGCCAGGCATTGGGCGTGAAGGCGTGCATTGCGATTCCCGGCAGCAGAGACAAAGAGAGAGAAAGTGGCGAATTTTATAGAACCCGTCGCCAAATACCTAGCGGCTTGCGCGCCGCCATTCCGCCTTGGCAGGCCGGAACAAGGCGCGGCTCGCCAATTCGCGTTCTCCCAGATGTTTGCCCAGCAATTGCCGCAGCAGCGCTTTGGCGGCGCGGCGTGTCGCAACTTGGCTGAAATCTCGTTGCGCGATGGCCAGAAGTTCCGCACCACCATAAAGCGGATGCTCGCGGCTCGTGGTGGCGGCGGTGTCATGCTGACGCACGAGGCCGGATTCGCCATGCCAGTAATAGTGCGCCTGTGCCTCCACCGCGGCGCCATGTTCGGCGTCGTGCGCGAAATCGACGCCATAACCGAGCACATCGAGCAATTGCAGTTCAAACAAGCGCAGCGCTACTTCGACATCGCCGCCGCTCTGCAAGGCGTGCAAAGTGTTCTCATAATGCGCAAAGAGCAGCGGTTCAGGCTCGACGCCGCTGAGCAAGCGCGTCATCAGTTCATTGACATAGAGCGCGGAGAACAGCGCCGCGCCACTGAGCAGCAAGGCCGGGCCATCGGCATCGACCGCTTTGAGCGTGAGCAGATCGGTTTTGCCAGCCACGCCAAGGCTGAGCGGCGTGAACGGTTGCAACAGCGCACGCCTGGGATTTTTGGCGGCACGCACGCCTCTGGCAATGGCGCTGAAACGCCCGCGTTCGAGGCTGAAGAAATCCAGCAGCAAGCTGGTTTCACGAAAAGGCCGGCTGTGCAACAGCCAGGCGTGGATTTTGTCGTCCGGCGGTTTAGAGCGGTTTTGATTCAAAGGCTGACACTCTCAGTTCGCGCGAGGTTTTCCCCCTCGCCCTCGGCCCCTACCCAGGAACCTGCGTTATAAATTCCCTTCCTGTGGAGAGGAATTTGTCTCCGCGAGTAGTCGGTAATAAGGAGAGGAATTCATCTATCACTCGCCGCAGGATAATTCCCCTCCTGTGGAGGGGTGCCCGTAGGGTGGGGTGGTCTGCCGTAGGCGGCGGAAGTGCTACAAGAGAAATCACCACCCCGTCCGCCTGCGGCGTCCACCCCTCCACAGGAGGGGAATTGTCCTACCCAGGAACCTGCGTTCCGGGGCGCAAGTCGGCAGCGCGAGTTGCATGGGGCTCTCCCGCAAGCGGGCGAAGGGAGAAATAATAGATCAAAAACGCTCTAAAGCTGGGTTTATGCTGCGCTTCAACCCAGCCTGGCTACTTGGCTTTATTCCAGAAGCTCATTCCAAGGCCCATACCGTAGCTGCGCGGTGCGTCTATTATTCAGCTCCGTAAGGCAAGCCAAGCGTCTCGTATCCAACGCATGACCAATGGCGCCGCCACCCAAAGAAGCAGCAAATTCACACTGCGCTTCGCGGTATAGAACAAATGCCTGCATTGAAAAATAAAATCTTTCACTCGCAATTCGTCTGTACACACTATCTTCATCCCATTCAGCAAAAGATTTTCGCATTTTCTTTTCTGCTTGCTGCAAAGCAATTTCGCTTTCTTGCAGTTTTTTCTCTAAACACTCATTTATTCCTTCTTGAGCAAATGAGCATACATCACCACGAAGCTCCATTTCGCTCAGAATGGTATCGCTTGATGCAGCATAGGAATTCATCTGCAATAACGCTGTTGTGGTGAAAGCTGTGGTGAAAGTTGCCATGAACATTAGTTTTCGCATACCGCCTCCTTTAGAGCGTTTTTGATCAAATCGTTGACCTTAATTTCTCTCTAAGCTCAATCATAACCCAGACTCTTCAGCGCGCGTTCGTCATCGGACCAGCCACGCTTGACCTTCACCCACAGCCGCAGCATCACTTTGCAATCGAACAGGCGTTCCATATCTTTGCGCGCTTCGCTGCCGATCAGTTTGAGGCGGCTGCCGTTCTCGCCGATCAGCATTCTTTTCTGCGATTCTTTTTCGACGTAGATCACCGCGCCGACACGGTGCAGGTTGCCTTCCACCTGATACTCCTCGATTGCCACCGCCACTTCGTAGGGTAGTTCATCGCCCATTTGCCGGGTGATTTTCTCGCGCACGTATTCGGCGGCAAGATAACGCGCGCTTTTGTCGGTGAGCTGGTCTTCGGGAAAGTACCAGGGGTTTTGTGGCAGATGACGCACGATGCAGCGTTCGAGTTCCGCGGTGAACTGCTCCTTGAGCGCGGATACCGGCACGATGTCCGCAAAGCTCGCAGCGTCTTCACCCAGCGCGGCGATGAAAGGCAGAATCGCCTCACGATCCGGCAGTTCGTCGATCTTGTTGATGACCAGCAGTATCGGCACCCGCGCTTTGCGCACCTCAGTGAGCAGCGCCAGATCTTCTTCCAGAAAATGCAAACGGTCGATGACGAACACAATCACATCGACATCGGCCAGCACGCCGCTGATGGTGCGCGCCATGTAGTGGTTGATGGCCTTGTCATAGCCGCGGTGATAACCCGGCGTATCGACGAACACGATCTGATCGCGGTCGATGGTTTTGATGCCCAAGAGGCGCTGCCGTGTGGTTTGCGGTTTGCGCGAGGTGATGCTGACTTTTTGACCGATCAGATGATTGAGCAACGTCGATTTGCCGACGTTGGGTCTGCCGACCAGCGCCACCAGGCCGCAGCGTGTCGGCACTGCCGCCTCAAGCGCCATCATCAAGCCCCAGTTGGCTGAGCACCTGCAAGGCCGCTTGCTGTTCGGCTTCCTTGCGGCTGTTGCCGCTGCCATTGGTGGGCGCGCGCAGCAGCGTTACCTGGCACTCGACATGAAAATGCTGCGCGTGATCCTGGCCCGCGATGTCGAGGATGCGGTACTGCGGCAGTGGCTGTTTGCGTGCTTGCAAATATTCTTGCAGACGGGTTTTGGGATCCTTGCTGGTGGCTTGCGCCTTGTTGAGCTTCAGCAGGGGCTGGAACCACTGGTGCACGCGCGCCGCACACAGATCCAGGCCGCCATCGAGATACAGCGCGCTCACCAAGGCTTCAAAGGCATCCGCCAGCATCGAATCGCGGTTGGCGCCGCCCGCCTTGAGTTCGCCCGGCCCCAGGCTAAGGTACTGCCCCAGATTGAGATCGCGCGCCAAGGCCGCCAGCGTCGTCTGCTGCACCAATCTGGCGCGCAGGCGGCTGAGTTCGCCTTCGGAGGCATCAGGAAAGGTGTGGAACAAAAGTTGCGAAACGATCATCCCGAGCACGGCATCGCCCAGAAATTCCAGGCGTTCGTTGTTGTCCTTGCCTGCGCTGCAATGCCGCAGCGCGCGCCGCAACAAATCCGCATCACGAAACTGGTACGACAGCCTGGCATAGAGCGTTTCCACGCAGTGCTCAAGGATTTTGGATCAAACGGTCTTGAGAAAAGCTGGGCAGGTTCCAGCCTGGCTCCTTGTGCATCCACACCGCCACCGCCTTGCCATCGATGTTCTCTTCGGCGGCCACGCCCCATTCGCGGCTGTCGCTGCTGTTGTCGCGGTTGTCGCCCATCATGAAGTAATGGCCTTCAGGAATGATCGCGCCTTCCGGTTGCAGCCAGTCAAAGACGCGCGGCAGGAAATTGCGGGACGGCATGGTGTGAATGTCGTGCACCAGGCCGTTCACCGTTTCCTTGGACAGGACCACACCAGGCTCCTCGGCGATCGGGCCGACCACTTCCTGCGGCAGCGGTTCACCGTTCACGTAAATGGTCTTGTTCTTGTACTGGATGTGATCGCCAGGCAGGCCGATCACGCGCTTGATGAAATAGTGCGGGTCGTGCGGCGGAATGAACACCATCACATCGCCGCGCTTGGGCTCGCCCAGCGGCAGAATCTTGGTACCGAGCACGGGCAAACGCAGGCCATAGGCGTATTTGTTGACCACGATGAAATCGCCCACCTTGAGCGTGGGAATCATGGAGCCGGAAGGGATTTGGAACGGTTCGAACAAAAATGAGCGCAGCACCAGCACCCCAAACAGGATCGGGAAGAAGGATTTGGCGTACTCCACCAGCGCCGGCTCGCGCGCAAAAATCAGCGTCTGGTGAAACACCGCCCGCGTGACAGCATCCGCCTTGAGCGTTGCTGTGGCGGGCGTTGGCTGACCTTTGTCATTGAGCGTGCCCAGGTAAGACTTGAACGTGTCGAGCGTGGTGTTGTTGCGGGTCAAAAACGCTTGTATCTGTTGCTGGCGCGGCTTGCGCCACCACAGTATATCCGCGAGCCAGATCAGGCCGCTTACCGCGCAGAGCACCACCAGCACCAGAGAAAAATCTATGTTCATGACACTTTTGTTCCGTTGACCGTTCCGTTGACCTTGTGTAGCGGTTGCTTATTTATCGACTTTATTTATCGATCTTATTTATCGACTTTCAAGATGGCGAGGAAGGCTTCCTGCGGCACTTCCACCGAGCCTACCTGCTTCATGCGCTTCTTGCCGGCCTTTTGTTTCTCCAGCAATTTTTTCTTGCGGCTGACATCGCCGCCATAACATTTGGCGAGCACATTCTTGCGCAGCGCCTTGACCGTGCTGCGCGCCACGATCTGCCCGCCGATGGCGGCTTGAATCGCCACATCGTAAAGCTGCCGTGGAATCAGCTCCTGCATTTTTTCAGTGAGCACGCGGCCTTTGGTCTGGGCTTGGTCGCGGTGCACGATCAGCGCCAGCGCATCGACCGGATCGCCATTGATGAGAATGTCGAGCCGCACCAGATTGGCGGCTTGAAAACGCACGAAGTGATAATCGAGCGAGGCATAACCGCGGCTCGCCGACTTGAGGCGGTCGAAGAAATCCAGCACTACTTCGTTCATTGGCAGTTCGTATTTCAGCGACACCTGGTTGCCGATGAACTGCATATCTTTTTGAATGCCGCGTTTGTCGACGCACAGCGCGAGCACGTTGCCAAGATATTCTTGAGGCACCAGAATGTTGGCTTCCACGATCGGCTCGCGCATTTCCTCGATGTTGCCCATCGGCGGCAGGCGCGAGGGGCTGTCTACCTTCAAGACCTCATTGCGCTTGGTCAGCACTTCATACACCACGGTGGGCGCGGAGGTGATGAGATCGAGGTTGTAGTGGCGCTCCAGCCGCTCCTGCACGATTTCCATGTGCAACATGCCCAGAAAGCCGCAGCGAAAGCCTATGCCGAGCGCGTCGGAATTTTCCGGCTCATATTGCAGCGCGGCATCGTTGAGCGTGAGTTTTTCCAAGGCGTCGCGGAAGGCGTCGTAATCATCGGCGGAAACCGGGAACAACCCCGCGTACACCTGCGCCTGCACCCGCTTGAAGCCGGGCAGCGAGGGCACATCCGGGGTTTTGGCATGGGTAATGGTATCGCCCACCGGCGCGCCCTTGATCTCTTTGATACCGGCTTCGATGAAGCCCACTTCGCCAGCTTTGAGCTCATCCCTCACTACCCGCTTGGGCGTGAAGATGCCCACGTTGTCTACCACGTGCACGCGGCCGGTGGCTTTGGCGATGATCTTGTCGCCCTTGCGCAAGCTGCCGTGGCGCACGCGCACCAGCGATACCACGCCGAGGTAGTTGTCGAACCAGGAGTCGATGATGAGCGCTTGCAGCTCGTTGCCGATGGCGCCTTCTGGCGGCGGAATTTTGTGGATCAATGATTCCAGAACATCGGTAACACCCATGCCGCTCTTGGCGCTGCATGACACCGCATCGCTAGCGTCGATGCCGATGATTTCTTCGATTTCCTTCTTCACGCGCTCCGGCTCGGCCTGCGGCAAGTCCATCTTGTTGAGCACTGGAATCACTTCCAGGCCCTGCTCGATCGCGGTGTAGCAGTTGGCCACCGATTGCGCTTCCACGCCTTGCGCGGCATCCACAATCAGCAACGCGCCTTCGCAGGCGGCCAGCGAGCGCGATACTTCGTAGCTGAAATCCACGTGGCCGGGCGTGTCGATGAAATTGAGCTGGTAGGTCTTGCCGTTCTGCGCCTGATAATTGAGCGTGACCGACTGCGCCTTGATGGTGATGCCGCGCTCGCGCTCGATGTCCATCGAATCGAGCACTTGTTCGGACATCTCACGGTCGCTCAAGCCGCCGCAGATCTGGATGAAACGATCCGCCAGCGTGGACTTGCCGTGGTCGATGTGGGCAATGATCGAGAAATTGCGGATATGGCTGAGATCGCTCACGGCGGGCTGCTACCTGGAACCTGGGATAAAAAAGCGCGCAATTCTACCCCAAAGCGGCCCCAGAGCCTATTCGCTGATCCGAATCGTGAAAAAGGTCTGTGCGTCGCCGCGCGCCACCAGTACGGGCAAGGCGCGATCGGCCGGCAGTTTTCGGGCCAGCGCGTCGAGTTCCTCTTGCGAGCCGACGGCTTCATTGTTCAGCGTCAAAATCACGTCACCAGGGCGCAGCCGCGCGGCGGCGGCGGCGCCTTTCACCTCTTGCACGATCACCGCGGCGCCGACACCCAGGCTGGCCAATTGCTCTTTATCTGCCGGCATCACGCTCAGGCCCAGGCGATTGACTGGCGCCAGCACGGCGGGCGCGGCGGCTATGTCGGCGTCGCGCTGGCCGATGGTCAGCTCGATCTGCTGGGGTTCGCCGTTACGGATGATGTCCACCCGCACCGTCGAATTCGGCGCCAGCAGCCCGACGTAATACGGCAGATCGGCGCCTTTGCGAATCTGATGGCTGTCGAACGCGGTGATGATGTCGCCCAGTTTGAGGCCCGCGGCCTGCGCCGGGCCGCCGTCGAGCAGGCGGTTGATGAGCGCGCCGCGCGGGGCGTCGAGGCCGAAGGCTTCCGACAGGCTTTGGCTGACATCCTCATAGCCAACGCCGAGCCAGCCGCGGCGCACCACACCGGATTCGCGCAACTGGCCCACCACATTTTTGGCCACATCCACCGGAATGGCGAACGACAAGCCGATGGAACCGCCGTTGCTGGTGAAGATCTGTGAGTTGATGCCGACCACTTCGCCGCGCAAATTGAACAGCGGCCCGCCGGAATTACCGGGATTGATGGCGACATCGGTCTGGATGAACGACACATACTGGCCATCTTCCGAAGGCAGGCTGCGGCCCATGTAACTGACGATGCCGGCCGTCACCGAATACTGCAAACCAAAAGGCGAGCCCATCGCCAGCACCCATTCGCCCACTTTCAACTTGCTGGAATCCCCCAGCGTGACAGCAGGCAGGTTCTTGGCCTCGATCTTCAGCAGCGCCAGATCGGAGGGCACATCGGAGCCCACCACGGTGGCCTTGAATTCGCGCTGGTCGTTGAGCGTGATGGTGATGTTGTCGGCGCCATCAATGACATGATGGTTGGTGACGATGTAACCGTTCGGGTCAATGATGAAACCCGAGCCGGTGGCAGTGTCTTCGCGTTCTTCGGGCTCGGGCGGCAGTTTGAAATCCGGTACGCGATCGCGGTAGAGATAGCGCAGTAACTCTTCGAGCGCGGCGCGTTCATCTTTATCGCGCGGCGCCGCTTTCTGCGTGGTGCTGACATTGACGATGGCGGGCGAATTGGCCTCGACCAGCGTGGTGAAATCTGGCAACGCCTGGCCCAGGCTGCTGTCACAAAAACTCAAAACCAAGGCGATGACAGCCACCTTGAGGCCAGCATGGAAACGTGGGTTCATGAAAGACTCTCTCCGGGAGCAGCGGGAACGATCTGTAAGGTTGGCGTTTGACTATTCGGTATTTGACTATGCAGCATTTGACTGTTCAGCCTATGTCTACGCAGCAAGAGATGGCTGCACCCCACGCCCAAGGCAAGGCCCAGCGCGACGCAGCAAAATTGCAGTAATTCACTCAGCCCCAAACGCCAGCCGAGCAGCGCAGCGCCGAGCAGCAGCAACAAGGGCGGCAGATAAAAACAGCCAATCAGTTGCAAGAGATCGCGCTCCGCCACCGCAAGCCGCACCTGAGTGCCCGGCGCGATGGCGGCAGCGCTCGGTAGGTTCAGCGTCAGCGCGCGCTGTGTTCCCAGCAGAGACTGGCCACAGCCGCGTTTGAGTGTACAGGTAGCACACCTTGGCGCGCGATCCGCCCGCAGCAGCAGGCGGCCATCCGAGGCGGCGGTGACGACAGCAGGTTCAGACAGCATAGCAAGACGCCAGAACGCGAATTAAGGCGGCATTCTAGTGCGGTTTTACGTCCATTGACGACAACAATTGACGACAACATTTGTGGCGTTCTTGTGGCCTTGTATCTGTAGCATCGACTCAGCGCAAGGTGGGGATAACGAAACTTTGCTCAGCCGCCACGCCGCCCTTGGGCCAGCGCGCGGTCACGGTTTTGGTGCGGGTGAAGAAGCGAATGCCGTCTTGCCCATACTGGTTGAGATCGCCAAACGCCGAACGCTTCCAACCGCCAAAGCTGTGATAAGACACCGGCACGGGTATCGGTACGTTGATGCCCACCATGCCCACCTCGACACGCGAGGCGAACTCGCGCGCGGCATCGCCGTTGGCGGTGAAGATAGCAACACCGTTGCCATAGGGGTGGCGCGAGGCCAGCGCGATCGCCTCCTCAAGCGTCGCGGCGCGAACGATCTGCAACACGGGCCCGAAAATTTCGTCTTGATAGCTCTGCATCGCGGGCGTGACATGATCGAACAAGGTCGGGCCGAGGAAATAGCCCGCTTCATGCCCAGCGAGCCGCAAGCCGCGCCCATCGAGCACCAATTCCGCGCCTTCATCAAGGCCCAATTGAATATAGCGCTCAACCCGCTCCTTATGCGCCTGGCTGACCAGCGGCCCGTAATGGGCCTCCCGATCCGTCGAGAGGCCCACGCGCAAGGTTGCGATGGCAGCGACGAGTTTTTCCCGCAGCCGCGTGGCCGTTGCCTCTCCCACCGGCACCACCACCGGCAACGCCATGCAGCGCTCCCCCGCGGAGCCGAAGGCGGCGCCGATAATGTCTGCCACCGCCTGATCGAGATCGGCATCCGGCAGTACCACCCCGTGATTCTTGGCGCCGCCCATGCACTGCATTCGTTTGCCCTGAGCAGCGCCGCGGCCATAGACATACTGCGCGATGTCGGAAGAGCCGACGAAACTCAGCGCTTTGATGTCTGAATGGTCCAAAATGGCATCGACCATGGTTTTGTCGCCCTGCACGACATTGAGGATGCCTGGCGGCAAGCCCGCTTGCTGCGCCAGTTCCGCCAAACGTATTGGCACGGAAGGATTCCGCTCGGAGGGCTTGAGGATGAAGGCGTTGCCGACCGCAATGGCGGGGGCCAGCATCCACAGCGGAATCATGGCCGGAAAGTTGAACGGCGTAACGCCCGCGACCACGCCCAAGGGTTGACGCATCGAGTAAACATCAATGCCAGGCCCTGCGCCTTCGGTGAATTCGCCCTTCAAAAGCTGCGGCACGCCACAGACGAATTCCACCACATCCAGGCCGCGCTGGATGTCGCCCTTGGCATCCGCCACCACCTTGCCATGCTCCGACGCCAGCAACACGGCCAGTTCGTCCAGGTGAGCTTCGATCAGCCGCTTGAACTCGAACAACACACGCGCGCGGCGCTGCGGATTGAGCGCCGCCCATGCTGGTTGCGCCGCCAGCGCGGCCTTCACCGCGGTATCAAGCAGCGCCGCATCGCCCAAATTGACTTGCGCTTGAGCGATACCGACGTTTGGGTCAAAAACACTCTGGAATGCGCCTTGGCCTGCCACAGCCTGGCCGCCAATGAAATGGGGAATGATGCGCATAAAAAATTCTTTCTGGATAAGGTTGGCTAATGCTTACCGCGAACTAATACTTGCCGCGAACTAATGCTTGCCGCGGATATGGTTGCGCAGCCACAGGATCGAGGCAAGGCTCAAGCTCATGGTAAGAGCGAAGCCGGCAAAATAACCGTGCGGCCCAGCCAATGCCAGCAATTGGTTGCCCACCAGCGGGCTGATGATCGCGCCCAGGCGCCCGATGCCGGAGGCCCAGCCGATGCCTGCACCGCGCAGATCGGTGGGATAGACCGCCGCCGACAGCGGCCACAGCGTGGTTTGTACGCCGTTGATGCAGGCGCCTTGCAGGGTCAAGGCCAGGAGCAGCAAGGTTGAGCCCGCACTCGGATCGAACGCGATGACACTCAAGCACAGCGCCGCCACCACCGCCCCCAACGCCATGACACCGAGCGTCACTTTCGACCCGATCCGGTTGAAACACGCAGCGCCTGCCAACGCGGCAACCACGCCGCCGAGATTGAAATACATCAGGCCAGTGCCGGTCATCGGCGGCGGATAGTGCGCCTGATCGAGAATCGCAGGCAGCCAGTTGACCACGCCGAAGAAGCTGAGCAGTGTGAAGAACATCGCGCCCCACAGCGCCAGCGTGTCGCGGCGCAGCGCGGGCGCGAACAGCACGCCTGGCCCCAGGCTCGCCTTGGGTGAATTGGCGCTACTGTCGTGGTGAAAGACCGCCGTGGGATCCAAACGAATACCGAAGCGCGCCATCAGCTTGTTGAAATCCTCACGGCGCTGCGGGCGCGGCGCCAGATAGCGCGGTGATTCCGGCAGCAGCAACAGCATGAGCAAGGCCACGGCCAGCGGTGCCACGCCGCCGATCAGATAGAGCGACGACCACTGCTCTGGCATTACGCCCGCCGCGATGAAGCCGCCCAAGGTGCCTCCCAGCGGAATGCCGACGATGCCGCTGGTCACGGCCAGCGGCCGGTGCCGGGCGGGCGTCAGTTCGGCCAGGAGCGCGGTGGCATTGGGCATACAGCCGCCCAAACCCATACCGCCAATGAAACGCAGCCAATACAGCGGCGCGAGCCCCTTGGCGAAGGCAATGGCCAGCGTCGGCAAGGCGAAGAGCAAAACACAGCCCATCAACACCGGGCGGCGCCCGCGACGATCGCCAATCACGCCAAAGAGCGCGGCGCCTGTGGCCATGCCGACATAGCCAACCACCTGCACCCATTGAAAATCCTCGCGCGCCACCCCCCACACCTTGACCCACAGCGGAATCGACAAGGCGAGGATTTGATTGTCGAAACCATCGAGCACCATGGCCATGGTGGTGATGACAATCGCCAGCTTCTGCGGAACTGACCACGAGGCTCGATCAATGATCTGGCCGATGTCGATGGGTTCTATGGCGTGCTGATTGGCGTTCATGCTGATGTTTTGCCTCGCGTTTATTTTTTTACCGTTATTTTTTTACCACAGCGGCCAATCACAACACGGTCAAGCCCTCTCGCGCATCAAACAAAAGTTCTAGGCTGGTGCTGCCGCCAACGCATCCGCGCCCTGGGCCAAGAGAGCAAGATCCCCGCCAATGGCAGCAAAGCTGGCGCCCAGCGCGATGCAGCGGCGCGCAAACGCGGGCGTGGTGTAGATACCCACGGGTTTGCCCAGCGCCTTGAGCCGCAGCACGGCGTGTTCCACCGCGGCGACCACTTCAGGGTGCAGCATATTTCCCGCATGGCCGAGGCTGGCGGCCAGATCATTGGGGCCGATGAACACGCCGTCCACACCGTCCACCGCCGCGATCGCCTCAAGCTGCTCCAGCGCCGCCCCGGTTTCGACCTGAACAAGCAGACACAGTTCCTCGTGGGCACGAGTGAAATAGTTCTGCACCCGGCCAAAACGGGTGGCGCGGGTAATGCCTGCCACACCGCGGATGCCCGCCGGGGCATAGCGCATGGCCGCCACCGCCGCCTGCGCCTCGTGTGACGATTGCACGAACGGCACAAGCAAGGTCTGCGCGCCGATGTCGAGGTATTTTTTGATCAGCACCGCGTCATTGGCCGCTGGCCGCACGATGGGCGAAACCGCATAGGCGGCCACGGCTTGCAACTGCGCCAGAGTGGTTTCGACGCCGCCCGGTGAATGCTCGGTGTCGAGCAGCAGCCAATCAAAGCCCGCGCCTGCCACTGCCTCGGCGGCATAGGCGCTGGATAACGAACACCAGAGGCCAAGCTGCGTCTGTGCTGCCAAGAGGCTCTGCTTGAAACGATTCTTGGGCAGTTCCATCGCCATCAGACAAACGACACGCCGATCGCGCCCAGAGCGCCGAAATCCGCCTGAATCACATCGCCCGGCGCCACCGCCACAGGCCGGGTGAAGGAGCCGGCCAACACGATTTCGCCCGCGCGCAGCTTGCCGCCGAGCGGATGCAGTTTGTTGGCCAACCAGGCGATGCCCGCCGCCGGATGGCCCATTACCGCTGCCGAAACGCCGGATTCCTCGATCACGCCATTCTTGCTGAGCGTGGCGCCTACCCAGCGGATATCGAGATCGAAGGGGCGTATGGTGCGCCCGCCCAGCACCATAGCGGCGGCGGCGGCATTGTCGGCAATGGTATCGACGATCTGGCGCGGAGTGTGGGTGCGGTAGTCGATGATTTCCATCGCGGGTGTCACGAACTCGGTGGCGCGCAGCACATCGTGAATCCGCGCGTTCGGCCCTTCGAGATCACGCCCCAGGATGAAGGCCAATTCGATTTCGAGGCGCGGCGCCATGAAACGCCGCGCCGCGATGACCGCGCCATCGTTGAACAGCATGTCGTCCATCAGAAAGCCGTAGTCCGGCTCATTGAATTTCGAGGCCATCTGCATGGCGCGTGAAGTCAGCCCGATTTTGGTGCCGACGCGCCGCGCGCCGCGCGCTTCGAGCGCGGCTTGCCACAGGCCCTGGATCGCATACGCATCTTCCAGCGTCATCTGCGGGCAGGTGGTGGAAAGTTGCGCAATCGGCTGGCAATTGTCAGCGGCGGCCAACAGGCTTTGCGCCAGCTTCTGGCGCGTGGGATTGTCGAGCATGAGGCACTCTACTTATTAGTTGCTGTCTATTTATTTATTGCTGTTTATTGCTGGCTATTTGATGGGAGGACGCGGCAGTTGCGCCTGGCCCGCTTCCAGGATCAGCGTGAAATCCAGTGAATACCACGGCCTGGCCATGTCGGGAAACGTGGCATTGGGCGTATCGTGCAGGACGTAATCTGCGGTCAGGGCCTCGGTGATGCCAAACTGCACGTCGGTGTCGCAATAAGGATCATCGCGCACATAAATCTGCGAGGTCAGCGTCTTGTAGCCTTCTTTATAGACCAGCGCGTGCACATGGGCGGGGCGGTAAGGGTGGCGTCCCTGCGCTTGCAGAAGCTGCCCCACCACGCCATTGGTGGGAATGGGATAGGGGCCAGGCTTCACTGAACGGAAACGAATCTGGCCTTTGGCATCGGTTTTGAATTTGCCGCGCAGATTCATGAACGCTTGGTCAGGATCCTGGTTTTCGTAATAGCCCACCGGCGAGGAATGCCAAACATCGACCTCGGCATCCACGATCGGCGCGCCATCGGTGCCAAGCACGGTCAGGCGCGCATCCAGTTCTGGACCAGGCGTGGCTGAACGCACGATCGAACTGCCGTTTTCCGCAGGAGGCTGATGCAGCCGCCAGAACGGGCCGAGCAGATTTTGTGAGGTTTCGTGCGCGCCCAGATCGCCGTTGTTCATCAGGCAGATCAACTGTGATACGCCCAGAGAACCGCCTATCAGCACCACCTCGTTGTGCGTGTCAGTGGTCTGTTGGCCCAGTTGCGCCAACAGCGCCGTCGCGGCGCGGTATTCCACTTCGGTCAGTTTTACTTCGCGCAGAAAACCGTGCAGATGGGTGATGAGCGCTACCAGGATTTCTCTGAGCCGGGGGTCCGCGGTTTTTTCCATCACTTCCAGAACACAGCGGGTGACATCCTCTGGCGTGCGAATCATCATAAACTTTCTCTATTTTCTCGGCACGGCGCGCTGCCAATGAACTCAAGGGGCCCTGATACAGAAGAAAACAATACTACTCAAGGTTGGTCGAACGTGGTAGTGGTGGGCGACGGCTTGTTCTGTTGCAGATCGAGTTCAAGAATCAGCGGCGCCACCGCGGCCTGCGGCGGGCGCTGTGCGCTGTGCGGCGTGGAGGAGAATTGGTAAACGGCCTGCTGCAAGCGCGTGCGGGCGGCGCTGTCGAGACCCACGGTGCGCTCGTAACCGGTGGGGCTGTATTCCCCGGCCAGTTGCGGTTGCGCCGCGCTGCCGCCATGCTGGCCCAACTCCACACCCAATTCCATTTTGCTGACACCAAACAGCGCAAAGACCGCCACCGCGGCGGCGATGGCCCCCTGCCCCGCCAGATGCAGCCACTTGCCGGAGAACGCACGCCTTGGCACAGCAGGTACGGCTTCGTCGGCGATGGCGGCCTCGATGCCGGGCCACAGATCGACCTCGTGGTCGATCGGCGTGTCGTGCAGCGCCGCCTTGATGAACTGGTAACGCTTCCAGGTGTCCAGGAGTTCGGGATGCTCGGGCAAACGGCGCAGCAGGCGGCGCACTTCGAGATCCCCGGCTTCGTCGTCCATGAGGGCGGACAGAGCCTCACGATCCGCGCGCGCGGCGTTCTCGCGCGGGTCGTCGAGCGGCACTTCATTGGCTAAGTCGTTGACTAAATCGTCTTTGCTGCTATTCATAACTAATTGATTTTCCTCAGTTAGTTCACCACTTGCAGTGAGTTTTGCGTAGCGCCGGAGGCTATCTCCGCACGCTGCCATACCTTGGCTGGGAGTATAGACAATCCAGACGCCGGAAAATTCCATGAGATTTCACTTATTTTGTTATTTATGCTCATTCTCTACGGCTCATCCTCTACACCTCGCCCTCCACGCCTTAGCGCTGTGGTCCTGGCCAGGTATCTCTATCCCAATGGCGCCGGAGCTTGGCATCGAGGGTCTCACGCGCGCGGAAGATGCGGGAGCGCACCGTGCCCACCGGGCTGCCTACCAGTTCGGCGATCTCCTCGTAGCTGAGTTCGTGGAATTCGCGCAAGGTGTAAGCGGTACGCAAATCTTCGGGCATCTTGCGCAGAACACGGTCGATGGCCGCCTTCACGGCGTCGCGGGCATGGTTCAACTCGGGGCTTTCGATGTCGGTAATCGCGCGCCGGATGTCCGCGCGTTCGCCAGCATCGTCGATGTCCAGGTGCGAACGCTGGCGCTGCATATGATTGTTGGCATTATTGATCGCAATGCGGTAGACCCAGCTAAAAAAGCTGCTGTCGTGGCGAAAACTGGCAAGCCCGCGATACGCCTTGAGGAAGGCATCCTGCACCACATCCTCGGCATCGTGCTGGTTGCGCATCATGCGCCCAATCAGCCCCAACAGGCCATATTGATGCCGCAATACCAGCAGGTTGAAGGCGTGTTTCTCGCCCTTTAACACCCGTTCGACGAGTTGTTCATCCGTGTCTTTTTTGTTGTCTGTGGTCAAAGTCGTCGAATCCGCTTGCGTGCCCCCGACATGCCGCGGTGCGGCATCTTTTTTATGCTCCCAACTGCTCAGAAGCAAAATTTGCGGCGATTGTAGCCTACTGGCCGCCAAGGGCCATGGGCGCGTTGGCGGGGTGAATTGGGGTTGCCGCGCAAACAGCGCGCTGGGCCCAAGGCAATAGTAAAAAGAGTAGAATCGCCGCCTTTCCCGCAGGATAGCCGCTATGAGCCCCGCCACGACCAAAGTTGCCTCCTCCTTGCCCGCCAGCGACGTGCTCATCATCGGCGGCGGCGCCGCGGGCATGAGCTTGGCGCTGCGGGTGGCCGAACACGCGCAGGTAACGATTCTCTCCAAAAGCTCGCTCAAGCAAGGCTCGACCTATTACGCACAAGGCGGCATCGCCGCCGTACTGGACCCGCAAGACACGCTCGCCGCGCATGTCGAAGACACCCTGGTCGCTGGCGCGGGCCTGTGCCACCGCGACGCCGTGGAATACACGGTGAGCCGCGCGCGCGAGGCCATCGAGTGGCTGATCGCGCAAGGCGTGCATTTCACCCAGGAGCACGCTAGCCAAAATGACGTGCCAGGTAACTATCACCTCACCCAGGAAGGTGGCCACAGCCACCGCCGCGTGATTCATGCCGCCGATGCCACCGGCAAAGCGATATTCGAGAGCCTGGCCGCGCAGGTGCTGGCACACCCCAACATCCGCCTGATCACCAACCGCGTGGCAATCGACCTGCTCACCGGCGCCAAGCTGGGCAGGCCCGAGCAAGGCTGCCTCGGCGCTTACGTATTGGAAGAAGACAGCGGCCAGGTGCTGACGCTGCCCGCGCGCTTCACCGTGCTCGCCACCGGCGGCGCCAGCAAGGTGTACCTTTATACCTCGAACCCTGACAGCGCCAGCGGCGACGGCATCGCCATGGCCTGGCGCGCAGGCTGCCGCGTGGCCAACATGGAGTTCAACCAGTTTCATCCCACCTGCCTCTACCACACTCAAGACCGCACCTTTCTCATCAGCGAAGCGCTGCGCGGCGAAGGCGCGCTGCTGCGGCTGCCCGACGGCACACGCTTCATGCCCCACTACCATCCACTCGCCGAACTGGCACCGCGCGACATCGTGGCGCGCGCCATCGACGCCGAAATGAAGAAAACCGGCTGCGACTGTGTGTATCTCGACATCACGCACAAAAGCCCCGCCTTTATTCAAGAACACTTTCCCACCATCCACGCGCGCTGCCTGAAACTGGGCCTCGACATCTGCACCCAGCCGATCCCGGTGGTGCCCGCGGCGCACTACAGTTGCGGCGGTGTGATGGTGGATCAACACGGCGAAACCGACATCAAGGGCCTCTACGCAATCGGCGAGACCAGCTTCACCGGCCTGCACGGCGCCAACCGCATGGCCAGCAATTCCTTGCTCGAATGTTTCGTGTACGCCTTCGCCGCGGCGGAACACATCAACGCGCAACTCACGCGCATCGCGCCCACGGATGAACTGCCGCACTGGGACGACAGCCAGGTGCGGGATTCGGACGAAGACGTGGTCATCACCCACAACTGGGACGAAATCCGCCGCTTCATGTGGGACTACGTTGGCATCGTGCGCACCAGCAAGCGCTTGCAGCGCGCGCGCAACCGCATCGCGCTGTTGCAGAAAGAAATCCAGGAGTATTACAGCAATTACCGCGTCACCACGCCGCTGCTCGAGCTGCGCAACCTGGCGGTGGTGGCGCAACTCATCATCGAATCGGCAATCGCGCGCAAGGAAAGCCGCGGCCTGCACTACAGCCTCGACTACCCCAATCTGGCGGAAAAGGCCGAAGACACGATTCTGGTGCCGCCGAATTTTCGCGGTTAAAACGCTCCCCTTTTTTTCAAACCATTTTTCAAATCATAAATACCCACGCAGGAAACCCATCATGCCAAAGATTTTTCAAGCTTTATTCGCCAGCACTCTGTTGTTCTTGAGCATTGCGGCAGCAGATGCGCAGCAGGACGACGACTTGCAGAGCAACCCTGCCGCGGCGGCTTTCCAGGCAGCGATCGAGGCGGCAAGCATAGGCCCCGCGCCAATTCCACTCATCAACCAGGCCGTACTTCATCTGCCAGTGAACAATCTGTTCATACCGAAGGCCGAGGCCGCGGAGTTTATGGAACAGATCGGCAACTACACCGACGACAGCTTGCTCGGCATCATCATGCCGGCCGATGACGAACACGATTGGATGGTTATCGCCACGTATGAAAAATCCGGCTATATCAAGGAAGATGACGCTAAAGACTGGAATGCCAATGAATTGCTCAGCGCGCTGAAGGAAGCCACCGAGTCACAGAACGAACAACGACGCGCGCAAGGTATCCCGGAGTTTGTCGTATCACGCTGGGTGCAGCCACCGACTTACGATACGGCAACGCACCGGCTGGTCTGGTCCGCGGAATTGCGCGACAAGCATCCCGAGCCCGGCTCGGAGACAGGCGTCAACTACAACACCTACGCACTCGGGCGCGAGGGTTATATCAGCCTGAATCTCGTTACCAATATCGATGCGATCGAGGCCGACAAGCCCGCCGCGCTGGCGCTCCTGAACAACCTGCAATTCAACGCGGGCAAACGCTACGAAGAATTCGACGCCAGCACCGATCGCCTCGCCACCTACGGCCTCGCCGCGCTGGTCGGCGGCATCGCGGCGAAAAAACTCGGTCTTTTCGCAGTAATCGCGGCATTCGCGGCAAAATTCATCAAAATCATCGCGCTCGCCGCCGTGGCGGGCTTGGCGGGTTTGAAGAAATTCTTCAGCAGCCGTAAACAGCAAGATCAATAGTCCGCCATGAAACTGCTGTTCTTGCTGCTCAAGGGTGCCAAGTTCGGCAAGCTGCTGAGCACCTCCGGTACGATGTTGCTGTCCGTCATCGCGTATGCGTTCATCTTCGGCTGGCGCTATGCAATCGGTTTTGTCGGCCTGATCTTTGTGCATGAAATGGGCCACTACATCGCCGCGCGCCAGCGTGGGCTGAATGTCGGTGCGCCGATGTTCATCCCCTTCGTCGGCGCCTGGATCGAGTTGAAGGAAATGCCGCACAACGTGGAAACCGAAGCCTATGTTGGCTTGGCCGGGCCCTTGGCTGGCACCCTTGGCGCGCTTGCTTGTTATTTTTTCGCACGCCACTTCGCCAGCGACCTGCTGCTGGCACTGGCGTACTCCGGCATGTTCCTGAACCTGTTCAACCTGATTCCGCTAGCGCCGTTCGATGGCGGCCGCATCACCGCCGTGCTGTCACCGCGCATCTGGCTGCTCGGCGTACCAATACTGATCGCAGTGTTTTTCTGGCGCCCCAGCCCGATGCTGATCCTGATCACGCTCTTGGCCGCGCCACAACTGAAAAAAGCCTGGCACTACAACCCGGACACAGAGGAAAACCGCGCCTATTACGCCATCAGCACCGAAGCGCGGCTCACCTATGCGGCATATTACCTGGCGTTGGCGGGTTTCCTCGCGGTGATGATGCACGAACTGCATGAAATGCTGAGCCACGTGCACGGCGCATAGCGCATCGCGCGCAGCCATCTTGAAAATCTATTCACAGGCGGCGAACCATGACGAGATTAATCAAAGCAAAGTGCGTGCTCGTCAGTCGCGCTTGTACCATCACGCTCGAATCTATAGCGCAGCGACAGACATTGTCCCATCCATGACTGACCCATCCGGGTAAACAATAAACTGCTCAAATGCGGCTTCAATAGTAAAGGGATTTTTTAGCGGCACTAAAAACAGCCACGTCGGCTGCAAACCTTTTTCGCCTGGCCACATGACATAAATTACCTGCGATTTAATGTTCGCCCTGTTATCTGTATTGTTATTAGGGCCTTTTTGTTTTTCTCTATTTATAATGTATTCCACTACCAAATCAAACGCCTCCTGCTCACTAATTACTGGCTCTGTGTCATATTCTCTGTCAATATTCAAACCTCCACCAACATGAGTTACTTTGCCAGACTTCGGATCTACATCAACACTACAATATGATGGCACCTCTATACCATTGATATATTCTTGAAAGGTATATCGCATACTCCCCATAGCATTCATCTTTCTCAAAAACTTCAAAGTTTCCGTTCCCGTAAGCCCATAATATTTATAAATATCTGGAATAATTATACTGGCCAATTGTTTTTCATCAAAAATCTGGATATCACGTAATTCTGGCGGAACACCTTCGATAATAGAACCCGATCGACCATTTTCTTCTATTTCCCTTATAGATATTCCTGCCTGATTAGCCAATTTTCGCTGTTCTATTCTGATGTCTCGAACAGCCGCAAACTCTATAGGAACAGTTTCTGCTTCGCGCCTATCGCTCCCCAGCGGCTCTACAGACGCTCCTATGATATTCTGCGCATTTGCCGAGAATGGAATAGCCAGACACAGAAGCAGTATCAACGCTGTGTGATACCTGCTTGTCCAGCCGCCTGTGATTGCTGCTATTGCATTTTTGATTTTCATGACCAATTAATTTTCTTAATGTGAAATTGTGAAAAATCTTATCAGCTTTTGTTCACCCGCAATACGGATATCCATCTGCCTCGGTAGCTGACGAGCCATCACAGACTCTGACATTCGTTGCCGCAAGGTATCCTCTAGTGGTTCCGATGGTACCATCCGGGTAAACTATATAAGGCTCACGCGCATCATCAAAATCTGTAGCATTTTTCATTGGAATTTCAATTTGCCATGCAGGCGCATAACCTTCGTCATCCTTCTCCCACACAACGTAGATAACCTTAGTAGTGATGGCGGCTCTTTTGTTGGTATCGTTTAAGCTATACCCTTTTTCATTTTCCTCGTCCTTGATGAAATCGATTACTAGGTTTATGGCTTCCTGTTCACTAATTTTTGGCCTGGTATCATATCCTTTGTCAATAGCCAATCCTCCACCAACATTACTAATTCTTTTGGATTTTGGATCTACACGAATTGCAAAATTTCCAGGAGATTCAATGCCATTAATATACTCCTTGAAGCTATAGTAAACATATCCCATGGCTGGGGTTTTCCTTGAAAATCGCAAGGTTTCTGTCCCTGTAAACCCATAATATTTATAAATAATTGGTATTACAAAATCATTCAACGTTTTTTCATCGATCACCTCAATATCTTTGATCTCTGGCGGCACGCCGTTCAGACTTGAAACTGAGCGCCCTTCTTGCTCGAACTCTTGTATTTCAATTCCAGCTTCAGCAGCCAGCCTTCTTTGTTCGGATCGGATAGCGCTAATATCCCGAGAAGTCGAAAGTTCTTTAGGGGCAGCTTCTGTTCCACGCCTAACACTCTCCGGCGGCTCTACAGATGCTCCTAGGATATTCTGCGCATTTGCCGAAATTGGAATAGCCAGATACGGAAGCAGTATCAACGCTGTGTGATACCTGCTTGCCCAAGTACCTGTGATTGCTGCTATTGCATTTCTGATCTTCATGGCTAGCTCCTTTTTCTTGAGGTGAACTTGCTAGGCACTACAATACTACCCTTCGGTAAAGAGCCGACAAGGTTACTACTTGTGCGACACACCCTGCGCCAATACCAAGGCCACGCTGTCGCGCAGCGCGGGCGTTGGCGCGGGGGCGCGGCGGGTGAGCCACAGGAAGAGATCCTGGTCCTCCTCGGCGAGCAAGGCGCGATAGCCCTGCACTTGCGCTGGCGTGAGCGCGGCGAGTTGGGTGCTGGCGAAAGGGACGAGCAAGAGATCGAGTTCAAGCATCCCACGGCGGCTGTGCCAATAGAGACGCTTGAGTTCGGGGTCGGCATAAACGGCGCTGGGTTCCATCGCGGGACGCTCCTATAATCAGCGCATCGACGCGCCAGGATGCGCATTCTATCCGCTCTCTACTGTTGCATGACCGCTCCATGACCAAGCCTTTGCCTGCCGCCGCCTCACCCTCCTGCCTCACTGCCGCCGATTTCGCCGTGCTGCGTTTGAGCGGCGCCGATGCCACGCGCGGTCTGCAAGGGCAATTGACTTGCGATGTGGCAGCGCTACCGCCGGGCGCCACGACGCCCGGCGCCGCGCTCACCAACAAGGGCCGCGCGTTTGCGCTTTTTTGGCTGCTCAAGCTTGCAGAAGAATCCTATGTGTTCGTGCTCAACCAGGGCCTTGGCGCCGTGTTGACGGCACAATTGCGCCAATACCTGCCGTTCTATAAATGCAGGTTCAGCGACGCCTGCGATGGCGCCATGCTGCTTTGCGTGGGCGCTGCGCCTGTGGCGCCAACCGCCGCCACGGTGGTTACGCTCGGCACCGCACCGCTCGCCACGCTGCTGTGGTTGCCGTGTGAGGCGGCACTGGCTCCTCTCACCGCCGCCTTCGCGCCCGGCAGCGCCGAGCGCTGGCTGGCCGATGCGCTCTGGCTCGGCCATTTTCCCTTCGCACTCGAGGATGTCGAACGCTACACGCCGCAGGAATTGCGGCTCGATCAGCACGGCTATGTCAGTTACGAAAAAGGCTGTTACACCGGGCAGGAAATCGTGGCGCGTATGCACTACCGCGGCACGGTGAAAAAGCACTTATGCCGGCTCGAATTCGATGAACTCGAAACGGCCAGCGGTGTAACGCTGCACGATGCCAGCGGTCACGAGATCGGCAGCGTGTTCAAAGCGCTGCCGCTTGGCGCCGCGCGCTGGCGTGCCCTCGCCTTTCTACCGGTAGAGGCGTTGAATACGGCAGCATTGCCACAAGCCAGCGCAGGGCGGCTCTACGCCTGCGCGCCACTTTGAACGCCACCACACGGGAGTCATATAAAAAGTTTTATGCGTATAAAAAGTTTTATGCGGAAGCAACATTTCACAGCGCGCCACGCGCTGCTTCTATTGATGCTCACCACCTGCGCTCTGCCAGGCCAGGCGCAAACCGCCGCGCCCATCGGCACGGTGATCTTCGCCAGTGGCGAGGTGCAGGCCAGGAGCATGGACGGCAGAATCCGCACCTTGACGCGCCGCGATCCGGTATTCGCGCACGACACCCTCATCGTTGGCGCTTCTGGCGTCGTTCACCTGCGCATGGTGGACAGCGCCACG
>JAIRJU010000099.1 GCA_031260485.1 Pseudomonadales bacterium
GGCAACATCGAGCAGAACCTGCGCCGCGCCTGCACCCTGATGGACGCTCTGCCCTACGCCACACCTGAACTGACCGACGCCGCCACTCTGCTGGCGAACGCGCTGATCCAAGTGGAAGAAGCCGCGCACACCTTGCACAAGGCGCTCGATCGTATCGAACTCAATCCCGAGCGGCTGGAAGAAGTGGACGAACGCCTGGGGCTTTGGCACCGTCTCGCCCGCAAGCATCGTGTGGAACCCGAGGCGCTTTATGCCCTGGCGCAGTCCTTGCGTGAGCGTCTCGCGGCCATCAGCGGCGCCGGCGGCAACCTGGCGGCGCTGCAAGCACAACAAGAACAGCAACTCTTGCACTATCGCCAACTGGCCACGGCCCTGAGCAAGGCGCGCGCGCAGGCGGGCAAACGCCTGGGCACGGCGGTGAACGCGCGCCTTGCGCAACTCGGCATGGCCAGTTCGCGTTTCGAGGTGGCGCTCAACAGCGATCCCGCAGGCACGCCCACAGCGCGCGGCCACGATCATGTCGAGTTTCTGGTCAGCACCAACCCCGGCCAGCCGGCCAAACCGCTGATCAAGATCGCCTCGGGCGGTGAGTTGTCGCGCATCAGCCTGGCGATCCAGGTCGTGACGGCGCAGACCAGCCGCATCCCGGCGCTGGTCTTCGACGAAGTGGATGTCGGCATCGGCGGCGGCACCGCACGCGCCGTGGGCGAACTCTTGCACGCCCTTGGCAAACGCGGCCAGGTGCTGTGCGTCACCCATCAGGCGCAAGTGGCGGCGCAGGCCGATCAGCACTTGCTGGTGAGCAAGGCCTCCGACGGCAAGCACACCAGCACCGCCTTGGTGGCGCTGGACCGCAGTCAGCGCATCACGGAAATTTCGCGCATGTTGGGAGGAGACGAGCAATCACGCCAAGCGCTGGCGCACGCACGGGAATTGCTGGGCGCCTGAAGCTCAAGGCAGTTGGCACTTGGCGCAAAGCCCATAGATGTACAGCGAATGATCGCTGATGGTGAAGCCCAGGCGCGCGGCCATCTGTTCCTGACGCTGCTCGATAACCTCGTCGATGAACTCTTCCACCTTGCCGCACTTGGTACACACGATGTGATCGTGGTGTTCCTCGGGGCGTAGCTCGAATACGGAGTGGCCACCCTCGAAATGGTGGCGCTGCACCAGGCCGGCGCTCTCGAACTGCGTGAGTACGCGATAGACAGTGGCGAGCCCCACATCCTCAGCAGCATCGCGCAGGGCCTTGTAGACATCTTCGGCACTGAGGTGGCGGTCTTTGGCGGCTTCCAGAATCTGCATGATCTTGACTCTGGGCAGCGTGACCTTGAGGCCCACCTTGCGCAGCTCCTGATTTTCTCCGCTCATGAATCGCTCCATCCAAGCCACGCCCAATTAAAGCAGCCGCGCCTAAACACGCCAGCCTACCCGCACAAGGTATGCCGCAGTGGGCTGACACAAATTTCGGGTTTCAGGTATTATGCCGGGTTCCTCAGGTAAGTAAATGCAGCCACGATGTTCAGCATTACCTTCCACCGCCAGTTCACGCCAAACTCACTCACCCGTGCCGCCTTCTGCGCTCTCGCCCTCTTGCTCGGCGGCTGCGGTTCAGTGTCGTCCTTCAGTTTTCCGGGCGTCTACCGCATCAACATTCCTCAAGGCAACATCATCACGCAGGCGATGGTGGACCAACTGCGTCCTGGGCTCACCAAGAACCAGGTGATCTTCATCCTCGGCACGCCGCTGGTGCGCGACACCTTCCATCAGGATCGCTGGGACTACATCTACAGCTTCCAACCCGGCGGCGGCGAGCGCGTGCAGGAGCGGCTGACCGTTTTCTTCGAGAACAACCAACTGACGCACTTCACCGGCGACTTCCAGCAGACGCCGGAAA
The DNA here is from genome assembly GCA_031260485.1 of Pseudomonadales bacterium. Lineage (GTDB taxonomy): Bacteria > Pseudomonadota > Gammaproteobacteria > Pseudomonadales > Pseudohongiellaceae > CAILUG01. The sequence goes on from JAIRJU010000099.1 coordinate 1,898, forward strand.
ACAACCAGTTCTCCGCCGCGCCGAGCAACGCTGATACCCTCGCACGCTAGCTTTGCTAGCCGCCTTATCGCTTCTTACTGCACTGCCGCTTATTACCCCGCTTACTACAGCGTCGTGCTGCGCGACGCTACAGCATCCGCACCAGAGCTTAGGTTTTACGCTGCCGCGCCTTGGCCGCGCGCTGCGCACGCGCCGCCTTGGGATCGGCCAGCAAAAGGCGATAAATTTCCACACGGTCGCGTGGTTTGAGCCGGTAGTCGCCCGGCAGCGGCAAGGTCTTGCCATCGAGACATTTGGAAAAGATGCCCATCTGTACGCTGGCGAGGTCGATGCCAGGAAACTCCCGCGTGATGCCCGATTGCACCACGGCATCGAGCGCGGTGGCGCCAGGGGCAAGTTCGAGCGCGATGAGGCACTGCCGCTCGGCCAGCGCGTAGACCACTTCCACCGTCATGCGCGCTTCAGCGTCGGCCATAACAGTGCTCCGCGCGCTGGCAGATGGCGGCGACCATTTCACGGCTGGTGTTTTCAAACAAGGCGCGCAGGGCCGCGTTGACGAAGGCATTGGAAAATTCAAACTGCATGTCGAGTTGCGTCTTGCACGCCGAAGGCGTCAGCGCGGTGAACTGCCACTGTGCCTCAAAGTGGCGAAACGGCCCTTCCACCAAGTGCATCACCATGCGCCGCGGCGGCTCCAGCGTGTTGCGTGTGGTGAAGGCGTAGCGCAAACCCGCCTTGCCCAATTCGAGCCGCGCCGTCACTTCGCGCTCGCTTGTGTGCAGTATTTCAACGGCCAGGCAGCCAGTGAGAAATTGCGGATAAGCGGCGATGTCATTCACCAGCGCAAAGATCTCCGCGTCGGCATACGGCAAGAGCGCAGAGCGGGAAATGGCAACCATGAGGCACAAGCTCGAAATCACGCACCCTAGCCCCATAACGCGGCCACGGCACCGGCAAAGAAGTAACATTCTATAGGAAGGCGCTGCCAAGCTGCCTATAATCCGCGCGCCATGGCAAAACCCAAGAAAGCAAAACACGACGACAGCACCATCGTCGTCAACAAGAAGGCCAACCACGACTACTTCATCGAAGACCGGTTCGAAGCCGGCATCGCGCTGAATGGCTGGGAAGTCAAAAGTCTGCGCGCGAAAAAAATCCAGCTCGTGGATAGCCACGTGCTCATCAAAGACGGCGAAGCCTGGCTATTCGGCGCGCAGATCGTGCCGCTGATCAGCGCCAGCACCCACCACGTCGCCGACCCTACCCGCACCCGCAAACTGCTGCTCAACCGCAAGGAACTGGCACGCCTCTTCGCCGCCGTGCAGCAAAAGGGCCATACCTGCATCTGCACCAAGATGTACTGGAAAGGCCACCTGGTGAAATGCCAGATCGCGCTCGCCAAAGGCAAGCACGAGTACGACAAACGCGACGTCAACAAGGAACGCGAGTGGAACATCACCAAGCAGCGCACGATGCAGCACGCGGCGCGGCGCTGAACAGTCTGCGTCTTTCATCTGCATGAGCTTGCACTTTCACGGCCCGCCCCCATCTCTGCGCCAAGGCACCATCACGAGCAAGCCGCGCTTGTGATAGCATTGCCGCTTCACACGGGGGCGTTTTGGATTCGACGCCGGTTACAAAACCCGAGGTGCATGTCGAGAGGGTATAGACTCTCGTAAATCAATCTATGCAACTTAAATAGTTGCCAACGACGAAACGTACGCTCTCGCTGCCTAATTAGGCGCAGCGAGCGATTGCCACCGGGATGCCCGTAAACCAGTGATCGCAATCGTCATATAGAACGGGATCGTAGGAAGGCACGTCCGGGGCCGACCTCCTAAAACTTACCGGACTCGCCTGTTGTACCCTGCCCGTCGGGCGGCACCAGGCTAAACAATAGACGACGCTAAACATGTAGAGCTGAAGGCAGCGGACTGACGGACGGGGGTTCAACTCCCCCCGCCTCCACCATTACCATGTCCAGTAGTATCCAGGGACGGACTACAATCCCACGAAAACCCCTTAAAAACAAGCACCTTAGCGTCCAATAACGTACAGAGGCGTCTTGTGGCATCCTGGATTTTATGTAACATGGGATGTAACACCGCCCCTCCATGTTACAAACCAGTGTTACAAAAACATGCCTCGCGTCCCCAAACCGCTAACCGATACAGAGGTAAAGCAAGCCAAGCCCCGCGCCAAGGAATACAACTTGGCAGACGGCGGCGGGCTGTATCTGCGCATAAAGCCCAACGGGGCTAAGTCATGGCTGCTCAACTACAGCCGCCCTCACAATCGCCAGCGCGCTAATCTCAGCTTTGGTCAATATCCCGCCCTGCCCCTGGCCAAAGCTCGCCAGATGCGTGACGAGAGCTTGGAACTCCTGGCCCAGGGTATAGACCCGCAACGGCACAAGAACGAGCAAGAGCAAGCCAGGCAAGAGGCTGAATACAACACGCTGGAAGTGGTGGCGCTGCGCTGGCTTGAGGTGAAGCGCAGCAAGATAAGCGCCGACCATGCCGCCGATACGCTCCGCTCTCTGCAACTCCACATTTTCCCCCGCCTTGGCTTTCTCCCTCTTCACCAAGTCAAAGCGCCCAGCGTGATAGCCGTCCTGAAGCCCATCGCCGCCAAAGGCAGCCTTGAAACAGTAAAACGCCTCTGCCAGCGCATGAACGAAATCATGACCCATGCAGTCAATGAAGGCTTGCTCGATGCCAACCCACTCAGCGGTATTGGCGACGCCTTCCAAGCCCCAGCCAAGCGCAACATGCCCAGCATCGCCCCTGGCCAGCTTCCCGCTCTCATGAGCACACTGGCGGCGGCCAGCATCAAATTGACCACCCGCGTCTTGATTGAATGGCAACTCCACACCATGACCAGACCAGGCGAAGCCGCGGGCACCCGCTGGGATGAAATCGACGAGGAAGACATGACGTGGACAATCCCCGCCGAACGCATGAAGAAAAAGCGCCCGCACACCGTCCCCCTATCCAAGCAAGCCCTAGCGTTACTGGCAACCATGCGCCCGGTCAGCGGCCATCGTGAGCACGTCTTCCCCTCCGACCGCAACCCACGCGACCCCATCAGCCGCCAAACCGCCAACATGGCGTTGAAACGCATGGGCTATGGCGGCGCATTGGTAGCGCACGGACTCCGCGCCTTAGCCAGCACTACGCTAAATGAACAAGGCTTTGACCCTGACTTGATTGAATCCGCGCTTGCACACACTGACAAGAACGAAGTGCGCGGCGCTTACAACCGCGCCCAGTACGTCAACCGACGCAAGCCGATGATGGCGTGGTGGTCTGACCATATCGAAAAAGCGGCAACGGGAAGTTTTAGTGTGGCAGGGCGCAAGGGGTTAAGGGCGGTAGGTGGAGGTAGAGCGTGAGCCTAGACAAGCAGATTAGCCTTGATGAATGGATAAAATGCCAAATGCCAATTAAAAATTCTAAGAAATTTTTCCAACAAATTTCCAAACCGTTCAATAGTAATATTTTATGCAATTGGGAAGAATATATTTTTTGGTTTGGCTTGTATATTGCGTCTTTTGGAGACATGCAATTAATTTCTTTTATTTTAGCCACTGATGATTTATTCGCCTCATTAACAAAGCCCCGCCGAGAGCT
>JAIRJU010000106.1 GCA_031260485.1 Pseudomonadales bacterium
TTGCCCGCGCCGACCTGCTTGGCGACGTCAACGCCGCCCTTGCCGGAAACGAAAGTGACCTTGATGTTCTCATCCGCGTAGTAGCCCTGCTGCTGCGCGATCATCCACGGCGCGAACGCGGGCAGCGTGGCCGGGGCGGGCAGCAGGTAGGTGATTTCCTCGGGCGCGGCGGCGGCGCTGAAGGCAGCGGCAAGGGCTGTCGCAGCAAAACAGGACTTGGCAAGGCGGGTGAAAGTCACGGTACTTTCTCCCAGTGGTTAGTGCAAATGTTCACGCTGCTCGCCGACCTTGAGCAACTGCATCAGCCGCCCCACCAGGGGGCCAACCTCCGGCAGCGAGCGGCGCTTGAACGGTTCGTTGCGGTGCGGCAAGTCGATGCGAATTTCGTCGATCAGCGTGCCGGGGCGCGCGCTCATCACCAGCAAGCGGTCGGACAGAATCACGCCCTCGGCCAGATCGTGCGTGATGAAGACCGCCGTCTTCTTCTGCTCCCACAGCGTCTGCGCCAAGTCTTCCTGCAACACCATCTTGGTCTGCGCGTCGAGCGCCGAAAACGGCTCGTCCATCAGCAGCACCTGCGGATCGATGGCCAGCGTGCGCGCCAACGCGCCACGCTGGCGCATACCGCCGGAAAGCTGATAGGGAAAATGATCGCCGAAACCCTTCAGGTGGCAGCGCTCCAGCAGCCCCTCGGCGATGCGGCGGCGCTCAGGCGCCGCGACGCCATCGATCTCCAGCCCCAACTCGACATTCTGGCGAATCGTGCGCCACGGCATCAACAAATCCTTTTGCAGCATGAAGGCCACCTGCCGCATCGGCCTGCTGACCCGTTCGCCGCGCACGAAGATTTCACCCTCGCTGGGCAGGTACAGGCCGGCGCCCATGTTCAGGATGGTGCTCTTGCCGCAACCGGAAGGGCCGATGATCGACACCACCTCACCGCTGACGACGGTAAAGCTCAAACCCTGCACGGCAGTCAGCGGCGGACCGTTCCCGCGCTGGGCAAACCGCTTGGTGACGTTGCGAAATTCAATCTCGATCATGAATGCCTCAATGGCATTTTGTTTTTCATATGAAACAATGATCCACCCGTAGAACAAACTTGATACTCGCCGCCAACGCGGAGCAGTTCAATCCGGGTTTTCACTAGATCAAGAGCTTGGAGTCTCTTGCACAACTCCTGCTGTTGACTTGAAGCAGATGCCATCGTCGCATGCTCACTGGTATTTTTTGCACTTCGACGCGTCGATACCCCCGCCAGACATGGCCGATGAAATTGCGTCAGATGCTGGCGTAGGGCAGAATTCGGTGGCGACGGATCTCGAGAGGCTGTGAACAAATCCGCCATGCCCGCTCAGCCCGTCAAAACGCCCCCGCTCGGCGTTGCAAATGCTCGCCATAGCCCGTGCTATGTCTGCGCTTTGCGCCTTGATCGGACACGTTTTGGCGACCTGCTCGGGCACGCCGAATTTGTTCACAGCCTCTGAGCAAGCAGCGACCAGATCGGTCGTCGCCGGGTCGTAGGGCAGCAGGTAACGCGGCCCTAGCTCGGTCAGGGCGCGGGCTTGTGCCGTGGTGGTGCGGCCCGCGCGGGTGACGAAGCTGCGGATGGCGCGCGGGTGCGCCGTGCCGCCGCCTTCATTGCGCTGGGCGATCACTGTCACGGGGCGCGTCGGTTTTCTTCAGAGAGATGAGTTGCTTGCGCTCGCTGGCAATACGCTCGCTGCTGCCAAAACGCGAATAGGGGCGCAGCAACTGCACCAGTTGCGCGTACACGCGCGGGTTGGCGGCCAGGCATTCGGACTGCTCCAGATCGCCCGCCTCGCCGGTGAAGTTGCCGAACAGTCCGCCGGCCTCGGTCACCAGCAGCGAACCGGCGGCCACGTCCCAGGCTTTCAGGCCGGTTTCAAAGAAGCCGTCGGTAAAACCAGCGGCCACGTAAGCCAGGTCCAGCGCGGCGGCACCGGGGCGGCGCAGGCCGGCGGTGCGCTGCATCACGTCGGCCATCATCTTCAGGTAGGTGGGAAAGTCGTCGCCCTGGCGGTACGGAAAGCCGGTGGCAATCAGGCACTGCGGCAATTGGGTGCGCTTGCTGACGCGGATGCGGCGGTCGTTCAGGTAAGCGCCGCGCCCGCGCGTGGCGGTGAACAGGTCGTTGCGCGTGGGGTCGTACACCACCGCCTGCTCCACGCGTCCCTTGACGCTGAGCGCAATGCTCACGCAATAGACCGGAAAACCGTGAATGAAGTTGGTGGTGCCGTCCAGCGGGTCGATGATCCACACGTGGTCGGACCTGGCGTTGCCGCGCGTGCGGCCCGATTCCTCGGCGTGGATGCCGTGGCTGGGGTAGGCCGTCAGCAGGGTGTCGATGATGGCTTCTTCGCTGGCGTGATCGACCTCGGTGACGAAGTCGTTGGCCTGTTTTTGCGACACGCGCACCGCCTCCACATCCAGCGCGGCGCGATTGATGATGGCGCCAGCGGCGCGCGCGGCCTTGATGGCCACGTTGAGCATGGGGTGCAGAAGGTGCGACATGGGTTGTGCGAAGAACGTTTGTAGTCGGCGTGCGCTCGATGGCGCGTAGCCGCATATTGTCTCTGATGCGGGACGCGGGCTACTCGGCGTGTAAACGCTGACGACTGAAGCGTTGCCGGCAAACCAGTACGCGCAGGCGTTGAGCCGGGAGATGGGCCGACCGGGTAATCTGCTCAACGCTCTGGATGAATATTTGACCAAAAACGTTTACAAAAACCGTTAACCGTTGCCGTGTTACTGTGGTACCGTGCTATGGTTAAAACTGTTTCTTAAAAGGAGAAAAGTAGCATGAAAGTTCTCAGTTTGATCTTGGCAGTTGTCCTGATGCAGGCCGTATTGCTGGCGCCGGTCGAGGCGCGGGTGCAGAGCCACTCACCGCATGCCGCCAAGTCGGTGCACAAACACCATGCGAAGCAGGTCAAGAAGAAAAAGCACAAACACCAAGCCCGTCCCAAAGCCAGCCTGAAGAGTTGCATGGATCGTGTTGGCATGAATATGGTCGCCCGTGACCGCTGCATGCGTCAGCACTGCGAAGGTCGTTGGGGAAAA
>JAIRJU010000123.1 GCA_031260485.1 Pseudomonadales bacterium
GTCTGCCCTTGCAGGCGGAATGCGGTGATCTCGTTTGTACCGAGCCCGACGTGTTCGGGCGTCAAGCCATGCTCGAGCGCAACACCTATGCGGCCTGGCAGGCGCTCTGCGCCGCCGCAGCAAGCGCGGGTGTGGTGCTGCAACTCGTCTCCGCTTATCGCAGCGTGGCGTACCAAACGCTCTTGATCGAGCGCAAACTGGCGCGCGGCGATGACATCGCGCGCATCCTTACGGTGAACGCCGCGCCGGGGTACAGCGAACATCACACGGGCCGCGCGCTCGACATCGGCACGCCAGGTTTCGCGCTTCTGGAAGAAGCCTTCGAGCGCAGCGCTGCTTTTGCGTGGCTGAGAACGCACGCGGGCGCTTTTGGTTTCAGGCTGTCGTTTCCGCGCGACAACCCGCATGGCGTAATGTACGAGCCGTGGCACTGGTACTACTCTGGCACTGGTACTACGCTGGCGCAGATGGATGAGACAGAGGGATGGGCCAGATAGATAGGGCAGGTGTAGATAGGCCAGGTGTAGATAGGATTTGAGCTTGCGCAAGCCGGCGGACAAGTTTCACCCGCCTCAACGAGGAAAGCGTTTGACAAGGTAGGGCGCGGTAGTAGTATCAAAGCGCAAACACGGAAACGGCTGGCTAGGCACAACAAGGACGGCTGCTTGATTCCCTGCGGAGGCTTCAGCTTCCGCAACAACACAGCGTACTGGAGGCGCATTGCATGATCAGCGATACTCAAGTTGTATTTCGCGGTTTAGACCACTCCCCGGCCGTTGAAGAGGCCGTCCACAAGCGAGTAGCAAAGCTTGAACGATACAGTGATGAGATTCAAAGTCTGCGAGTGATACTGGAGGCTCCGCACAACAATCATCACAAAGGCAAGGTATATCACGTTGGCGTGGAAGCCTTGATCCCTAATCACGACATCATGGTCACTCACGACCAGCACGACAAACACTCCCACGAAGACATCTACGTAGCTGTGCGCGATGCGTTTGACGCGCTCGAACGCCGGCTCAAGGCTGTCTATGAAAAATACGAAAAGCAGCGGCGCCAGAGTAACCGGCGCGTCGATGAAGAAACCGCCATGTTCGCACCCAGCGGCATGAGCGCGCTGGGCGAATGACACGCTGATTTTTTGATTGGCCGTTCCAATGTCGGCGGGGCTGCACAGCAGCAGCCCTGCCGAATCGCCCTTTATACTTCCTTCTTTTACTCTCCGCAGAAGAACGTGCCTCAGCGCTCGAGCAACGACAAGTCAGGGTCGAATACAGTGCTTTGAATTTCCAAAAGATCCAGCACGGTATGGCTGTAGTTGTCGTGCGAGGCGGGCTGTTGCGCGTGCGCGGCGGTTTTGCTGCGATCGACACGGAAATTCTCGCCGAACCACAAGAAGCTGCCGACATGTTTTTGAGCTTGTGGCGCCAGCAGCCAGGGCAGGCCGTGCAGGTAGAGGCCCTTTTCACCCAGCGATTCGCCGTGATCGGCCATGTAGTACAGCGCGGTTTCAAAGCTGTCATCGTAGCCGCGCAGGAACGCGATCACTTCGGACAGAAAATAATCGGTATAAAGTAGCGCGTTGTCGTAGGCGTTGATGATTTGCGCAGTGGTGCAATCGTTCAATTCGGCGGAACGGCAGATTGGCGTGAAAACTTCAAACTCCGCGGGATAGCGCCGGTAGTAGGCCGGGCCATGGTTGCCCATTTGATGCAGCACGATCACAAGATCGCCACTGGGGTGCGCGGCGATGTAGGCATCCAGGCCGCTCAACATGCCGATGTCGCGGCACTCCACATCGCACACGGGGTTGATGTCGGGGCTGCGCCAATCCTCGAACGCCACGCCATCCGCCACGCCTTTTGAATCCGAGTTATTGTCGCGCCAGAGCACTTGCACGCCGGCATGAGTGAGCACATCGAGCAGGTTTTCCTGCATTGTGGCCTTGTCGAGGTTGAAGTCTTCGCGCGGGATGAGCGAGAACATGCAGGGCAGGGAATAGGCGGTGGCGGTGCCGCAGGAGGTAATGTCGCCAAAATTGATGACATTTTCGTTGGCGAGCCGTGGCGTGGTGTTGCGTTCATAACCGTTGAGTCCAAAATGATCGGCGCGCGCGGCTTCACCCACCACCAGCACGATCAACTCGCGGCTGATATCCGCTTCGGGAACGTGAGCGTCTGCGCCCACGGCCAGGCGCTGGCTGGGGGCGGGTGTGTCCAGCGCCAGTTGCAGAAACTGGCCGCTGGAATAGAGGAAGGTGGCAGGGTTGACGTAATAGCGCAGCAGTTTGTGTTCGCGGAAAAAGCTGGTGTAGTAGCTGGTGAAGGGCGAGAGGCTCAGGATTATCAGCACCAGCGCGAGCACCATCAGCTTCAGGCGTGCCCACAGCGCCTTGCCGAGGCGCTGGCGTTCGATGCGCGTGCGCAGGATCACCAGGGACGGCAGCACGCCAAGCAACAGCAGTTGCGTGAAAAGCCCCAGGGTGAGCAGGTCGTGCACTTCTCTGGAATCGGTCTTCGCCACGTTGGTGAGCATCGTGGTATCCACCACGATGTTGAAGCGGTACATGAAATAGTTGGCCGCCGCCGCACCGAACACGATGAAGATCAGGATCGGTTTGGTCAGATAGCGCAGGCAAAGTACGCTCAAAAACAGCGTCGTGGCAGCGAACAGAAACAAGGCCAGCGAGCCGATGAAGGCCAACCCGCCCGCCGTGGCGCCATAGATGGCGAAGCTGTTACGGAAGAAAGCCAGGTTGTAGAAGGCGGTGAAACAGACGGCACACAGCAGAATCAGCCGGGTGCTGCTGAGCGACGGCGAGGTCAACTGACGGAAAGACGGCATGGACAAGGTGGTGGCGATAAGCGAGGCGGCATTGTGGGGAGGCTTGCTTAAAATACACTTAATTATTAAGAAAGTCTTAAGCTCTTGCCTCTATGGTGCCGCTGCCTATGCTGAATCCTCGCGCCAATCCCTTCCTGCTGTACCACCTTTGGTTGCCGCTCCTGGTGTTTACCGGCGGCATTCTGGTGTTGGAATTCAGTGCCCTTGACCTCTGGCTGGCGGATCAGATCTACCGCTGGGGAGGCGGCGCCTGGCGCTGGCGCGATGCCTGGTTGACGGCGCAGGTGATTCACAAGGATGGGCGCACGTTCATCGGCGGCATGGCGCTGCTGCTGCTCGGGGCTTTGCTACTGGCACAGGGCGTGCCACGGCTGCGGCCCTGGCGCGGCGGTTTGGGGTATCTCGCCTGCTCCGCCTTGGGAGCAGGGCTCTTGATCAATCTGCTGAAGCAATTCACGCATGTGGATTGCCCGTGGGATCTTGGGCGCTATGGCGGTGTCAATCCGTATGTGCCGCTGTTCGCGGTGCTGCCTGCCGATGTCAGCCCTGGCGCTTGCTTTCCCGCGGGCCACGCCAGCGCCGCCTATGCCTGGTTTGGGCTGTATTACTGGTGTTTGCGCCATGCGCCGCGCTGGCGTTGGCTGGCGCTGGGCGGCGTTACGCTGCTGGGCTTGGCGTTCGGCATCGGGCAGCAACTGCGCGGGGCGCATTTTTTGTCGCATGACGTATGGACGCTGGCGCTGTGCTGGCTGTTGGCGACGCTACTGTATCTGATCTGGTATGGCGTCAGACGTGACGCTGCGGTGACGCCACGAAAAGGCAATGAACAGGTGCAGGTATCCGAAAACTTCATTTAGAATCCAGGGCTGTTACGCTGTAACGGCGGTTCGCTTGCGATCCGCACACAACTACGTTTATAACCCTCTGTAATAACAACTGTGATAACAACTGCAATAACAACCGCAATAACAACAAGAGCCCAGGAATTCACCATGCTGCCTTTACATCGCCGTTCGTCCGCCAGGTCCGTCTTCACCGTTTCCGCGCTCGCTGCCGTCTTCTTCGCTGCCAATGCGCAGGCGCAGGATCTCGGCGTGGGTGTCCAAACTTTCAACGATAGCTGCGCGCACTGCCACGGCGCCAATGGCCAAGGCGGTGTGCTGGCGCCGTCGCTGCTCAAGCGTGTGGCCGGCGACGACGATGCCGCGCTGATGGCCTTCCTCAAGGTGGGCAACCCCACCAAGGGGATGCCGCCGGCGGGGCTTGCTGACAATCAATACCCTGATCTGATGGGCTATCTGCGCTACCTCTCGGCAAACGTGGCCGACGCCACCTATTCCACCGACGGCACCCGCAACCAGTATTCCTCGATGCCGAGCATCGAAAACTTCAAGCCAGTAACCGAGGCGATGCTGCTCAATCCCGATCCCGCCGATTGGCTCTGGTACAGCCGCACCGCTGATGCGCAGCGCTTCAGTCCGCTCGATCAGATCAATCGTTCCAATGTGAAGCAGCTTGGGCTGGCCTGGTCGAGAGGCTTGCCTGCTGGCGTCACCGAAACCATTCCTACCGTGTACAACGGTGTCATGTACCTCACGCTGCCGGGCTCGAACGTGGCGGCGCTGGACGCCACCACCGGCGATACCATCTGGGAATACAAGCGCGACTACGTGAATCCCGGCACGGGCGGCAGCGGGCGTTCCAAATCGCTCGCCATCTATGAGGACATGGTGTATTTCGCCGCGCCCGACGACACCCTGGTGGCGCTCGATGCCAGAACCGGCGCCGTGCGCTGGGAAGCGCCCACCACGCCCGGCCGCGGCAACACCAGCGGCGCCATCGTGGCGGAAGGCGTGGTTGTCACCAGCGGCACCTGCCGCACGCATTCCGCTTGTGCCATCACCGGCCACGATGCGCGCACCGGCGAATTGAAATGGACCTTCATGGTGGCGCAGGAACCGGACGATGCGGACAATCCCGATTCCTGGGCCGGGCTCGCGGCAGACAAACGCCGCGTCTCCTCCTGGGGCCTGCCTGGCGGTTACGATGCTGAAACGCACACGCTGTTCTGGAGCGTGGCCAACCCCAGCCCGTACACGCGCCTCGAACGCCACGGCGACGCCGACGCCATTCCCGCCATGGCGCCAGCCGATCTTTACAGCAACTCCACGCTCGCGCTCGATGCACAAACCGGCAAGCTCAAGTGGTATTACCAGCACCTGCCGGGCGATGACTGGGATGAAGACATGAACGAAGAACGTCTCATCATTCGCACCAAAGTGAACCCCGATCCCACACAAGTGAAGTGGATCAGCCCCAAAATCGCCAAGGGCGGCGAAGAGCGCGACATCATCGTCAACGTGGGCGAGGGCGGCGGCATCTGGGCGCTCGACAAACACAACGGCGAATTCCTGTGGGCAGCGCCATTTCCCTTCGAGCACCCAAACTTCCTGATCAGCGATATTGATGTCGAAACTGGCCGCACCGTCATCAACCGTGACGTGGTGGTGGATGCCCCTGGCGCGCACCGCATCGTCTGTTTCTTCAACACGCGCAGTTATTGGCCGGGCGCCTACAACCCGCGCAACAACAGCCTGTACATGCCTTATATCAACAACTGCCTGAACATGACCGCCGCGTCTCCGGCCACCGAAACCATGCCAGCCACGCCGGAAAGCCGTATCGGGATGCCAGCGCCGGGTCTGCCGCTTGATGAACTGAACGGTCTCGCCAAAATCAACATGGAAACCGGCGAAATGACCCACTGGATAACCGGACGCATCCCCACGACCAGCTCGATCCTCGCCACCGCGGGCGATCTGATCTTCTGGGGTGATATCAACCGCCGTTTCCGCGCGCAAGATGCCGAAACTGGCGAAGTGCTATGGGAAACCATCGTCGGCGGTCCGCTTTCCAGCGGCAACATCACTTACTCGGTGAATGGTCGTCAGTACATTGCGATCCTCACCGGCAACAACCTGTCGCACCCCGGCCTCAATACCGGCACGATGGGCCCGATCCGGCTCAACCTCAGCAACAGCGCCGATTCGAATTCTGTGTACGTGTTCGCGTTGCCGCAATGAACCCCGGCGCTCACGCTGCGACAAGAGCCTCCGCGGTTGTCGCAGCGTGAGACCGCCGGACCTTACAGGACCTTACAACTTTCGCGGTAGGTTTGGCTTATGCCTCCTTTGCGTCTGCTCACTCTGGCTCTTGGTTTGATCGCCTCGGCGGCGCTCGTGGCGCAGCAGTTGCTCGCGCAGCAAACGACGCAAGAACCGCAACAGCCGTGGCGCGAATACCCCAGCATGGAACGCAGCACCCAAGGCCGTTTTGGTGCGCCGCAAGGCCAACCCTTGCCCGCTGAATTCTCGGTGGGGCGCTTGAGGTACCCGCAGAGTAACCGTGGCCCCTTTGGGCGTGGCCGTGGCGCGCGCGA
>JAIRJU010000214.1 GCA_031260485.1 Pseudomonadales bacterium
AGCCTTCGACATAATAAAAATCCGGGTGCTCGCTGGCCTTGGCCAGGTTGATGGGGTGACGGTTCTTGACCACCAGGCCCACCAAACCGCGGCCTGCCGGAATGGTGACAGGCCGGGTGGCCGCGAGGCCGTGGCTGGCCATCAGCACCAGATCGCTGTTTTGATCTTGCAAATACAGGGTGCAAACATCGCTGCCGACGATGGCGGAAATCGAATCGACGATCTTGCGCACCTGTTCGGCAGGTGAGGCAAGTTCGCCCACTTCTTTTTGCAGGAGCGACAATTCGAGGATGACGTTCTTGGAGGGCATCGGAGCTACTACGTCAAAAAATGGGGCACGTCAAAAAATGGTGCGCGTCAAAAGATGAGGCATGTCAAAAGATGGGGCATTCTATGAAAGCGGCGCGGATTTTGTCATCGGGCTGCGCCTTGAGTTGCCGCGCCAGCCTCATGCTATTCTTTTGCGCCATTTTGCTGCACGGCGCTTGCCCCCTGTCTACCTTCCATGCCTACCACCGCTAATTCTTATGATGTGCTGATTCTCGGCGCTGGCCATAACGGCCTGGTGTGCGCCGCGTATCTGGCGCGGGCTGGCTTGCGCGTGGCGCTGCTGGAAAAGAACGCGGTGCCTGGCGGCGCCGCGCTTACCGAGGAATTTCATCCTGGCTTTCGCAACTCGGTGGCCGCCTACACCGTGAGCCTGCTCAACCCCAAGATCATTGCGGAACTCGATTTGCATGGGCATGGCCTCAGCATCGTCGAGCGCCCGGTGGCCAATTTCTGGCCGGTGGATGCCGAGCGCGGTTTGCTCTTTCCCTATGGCATGGCGGCGCGCCAGAGGGCGATTGCGGAATTTTCTCGGCGCGATGCAGAACAACTGCCGCAGTACGACGCCGTGCTGGAACAAGCCGCGGCGCTGTTGCGCGATCTGGTGCTGCTGACGCCGCCGAATTCGCTGGCGCCCGCCGATCTCCTCACCTGGTGCAAGCTGGCGCGGCGGCTGCTCCAATGCAGCCGCGAGCAGCAGCGTACCTTGTTGGAACTTTTCACCAGCAGTGCCGCCGACTTTCTCGCGCGCTGGTTCGAGAGCGACGTGGTGCGCGCCGCGTTTGCGTTCGATGGCGTGGTGGGCACGTTTGCCTCGCCGCATACGCCGGGCACCGCCTATGTGTTGCTGCATCACTGCTTCGGCGCGGTGAACGGCAAATCTGGCGTGTGGGGTCATGCGCTGGGCGGCATGGGGGCGATTACACAGGCCATGGCGCGCGCCGCAGAGGCCGCAGGTGCCACACTGCGCTTGAATGCGGCGGTGCGGACGGTGCTCGCCGAAAATGGCCGCGTCAGCGGCGTGGTGTTGGCGAACGGCGAAATCATTCACGCCCGCCGCGTGGCAGCAGCCTTGCCGCCAAAATTGTTGTTCCGCGATTTGCTGCCACGCGGGGTGGTGCCCGCTGCCGAGCATGAACGCTTCACCGCGATTCACAGCGGCTCCGGCACCTTTCGCATGAATGTCGCGCTCAGCGAACTGCCGGATTTTCGTTGCCGCCCTGGCACGGCGCAGCAGCTGCATCACGGCGCGGGCATCGTCATTGGCCCCAGTATTGGCTACCTCGACCGCGCCTATCACAGCGCGGCCCTGCAAGGCTGGTCTGATGAACCCATCGTGGAGCTATTGCTGCCGTCCACGTTCGATGCGTCGCTGGCGCCGCCAGGGCAGCATGTGGCGAGCTTGTTCGTGCAACACGTCATGCCGCAGTTACCCGCGCCGCGCAGTTGGCACGATCCCGCCGAAAAAGCCGCTTTCGCCGAACGTGTGATCGCTACCGTAAATCAGCACGCGCCCAATTTCCGCCGCAGCATCCTGGGCCAGCAAGTACTGTCGCCGCTCGATCTGGAACAACGCTTCGGTTTGATCGACGGCGATATTTTTCATGGCCAGCTACGCCTCGGGCAGTTGTTCAATTCCCGCCCGCTGCTCGGCGCCGCCAATTACCGCCTGCCGCTCAAAGGTCTCTACCTCTGCGCTTCCGGCGCCCACCCTGGCGGCGGTGTCACCGGCGTGCCAGGGCATAATGCGGCGCGGGAGATAGTGCGGGATGTGGAAAAAGGCAGATTTTAAATGTTGCTCATGAAACGCTTTATCAGGCAGCCAACCCTTCCATCGTCACACGTTCAACATCGGTTCTGCGGCTGGCGTGTTCCAGCGTGATGCCGCAGATTCTGCCATGCGCGTCGAGATCCAGCAGTGTGAGGTCGTCCAGATCGCGGGTTTCAGCAATCGCGTTGCTGTTCAGTTCGATATAGAGGGTATCGGTGTCTTGAAAGTACTGGATTTTCATGGTTTGAACCTCCGGTCGAAGAACGCATTGTGAATGGTTTGTCCACCGAGCAGCAAGACAACGCGCAACCAGCGGCCATCAGCTTGTGCAATGCGCGCCCAGCGCCGAATCCGTCCATCGGATTGCAAGCGTTGATGTTCGGGGTTGTTGCAGACTTGGTTGATCCATTCGCTGCGTATCAGCGCTCGATCAGGGCGAAGACTGGCTACTCGAAAGTATTCCGTTACTTTCATGTCGGAGCTCCATATGACGATCCTTGAGCGTAGAGCTCTGCACTATAGTCTGGCCTTGCCGGTTTGCCACAAAATTACCGCATCACCATGCCCCATGGCGTTGAATGCCAATATGACCTTAACCGGGTTCACCTCCTGCTTGCGTATGCGGTACGCTGTGGCTCTTTCATTCAGGACCTCTTGCCTCATGAAGCGCGTTGCTTGGTTCCCTTTCATGCTGCTGTTGCAAATGGCGGCTTTTCCTCTTTACGCCCAGCTTCCTCGTGCCATTGATTTGGTGGTGCAAGGCCATGCACTGCCTCCTCAGAGTTACAGCTTGCTGGTGCAAGATGTCGATAGCGGCGAATCGCTCTTGGCGGTGAATGAAACGTTGCCGCTCAATCCGGCTTCGACGATCAAGACGCTCACCACGCTGGCGGCGCTGGAGACACTGGGGCCAGCCTATACCTGGACTACCAAGGTATACGCGCTGGGGCCGGTGGAGCAGGGGGTGTTACAGGGTGATCTGTTGCTTCAGGGCGGCGGTGATCCTTATCTTTTGGAAGAACAGTTCCGTAATTTGCTCAAGGCGCTGCGGATGCGCGGTATCGAGCGTATCACGGGCGACCTGGTGATCGACGCCAATTACTTCGATGCCTCGGTGCGCCGCGAGCCTGCCATCGACAACGACGCAGGCCGCGCCTACAACGTGTTGCCGAGCGCGTTGTCGTTGAATTTTCAGGCCGTGACGTTTTATTTTTCGCCCAAGGCCGATGGCAGCGGCGTCGATATACGTAGCGATCCCGCGCTGCCGAATTTGCACATCAACAACCGGCTGCGCTTGAAGCAGGGCGCTTGCACCGGCTATCAGCGTGGCATCAGTTTCAGTTACGACAAAGCAGCGCCCAATGGCGTGAATTTCGAGGGTCAATTTCCCAGCGCGTGCAAGCTGTTTACCTTGGTACGCGCCACCGATGACCCTATGGCTTACGCCTATGGTCTGTTCACCGCACTCTGGCGCGAATTGGGCGGCGAATTCACTGGCACGCTGCGTCTTGGCACCGCGCCAGCCAATACGCAAGCGCTACTGCGTTGGGAATCGCCGCCGCTCGCGGAGGTGATTCGTTATCTCAACAAATACAGCAACAACCTGATGGCGCGGCATTTGCTGCTCACGCTCGCCGCCGAGAATGGTACCGTGCCGGCCACAGTGAACGCGGGTGCGCGGGTGCTTACCGCGTATCTGAGCGGGCTTGGCCTCGATGTGGCGGGCCTCGATGTGCAGAATGGCTCGGGGTTGTCGCGCGCTACGCGCCTCACCACCGCGCAGCTTGCTGGCGCGCTGCGGCAGGGTTATCACTCGCGTTACATGGCGGAATATCTGTCATCACTGCCGGTGGCGGGTGAAGACGGCACCATGCGCGAGCGTCTGCGCGAAGACGCCAATCGCGGTTACATGCACGTCAAAACCGGCACGCTCAGTGAGGTGTCGGCGGTGGCGGGTTATGTCACCGGGAAATCGGGGCGGCATTATGTGGTGGCGGGTATTCTCAACCATGCCGATGCTGATCGAGGCCCTGGCGTGGAACTTACCGATGCGCTGTTGAGTTGGGCGCGGCAGCAGTAGTCGCACGTATGAAATTAAGGAATTTTAATTCCAAAAATGCCGTACCAATAGCGAGAGCCTCTGGTGCTGCCGTTCTCCCTTCAGGGGGCGCCCGCAAGTACATCCATGTTGGGCTCGGCGCGCGCCATCCCTGGCGCTCGACGCCCCTGAATGGAGAACGGCAGCACCAGAGGCTTAATCAGGCTTTGGCACCGAAACGGCACTTGGCGGTGGAGGCAGGAGCCCGATTTTGAGATACAACTGTAAGATTTTCTTAAGGCATAAGCCCTAAGCTCCTTGCCCTCGTTTAATGCTGAGGCTGAGAAATGACTGCCGTCGGCTCCTCACCATTCCCTTCATCTCATGTTCAAACTTGCCGCTGGCCGCGCCTGTTCCCCACAGCGCCGTGCAGCATCGCGCTCGTCGGGCCGCTCGATGGCGCTCGCATGGAGGTAGAGCGGCACGTGGCGGCGTGTTACGGCAGCACTTACGGCGCGCGCCTCACGCATTTTCTGCCTTGGTTTCTCACGCTGGAATATTTGGGCGCGCTCACGGGCGTGGTGGGAATGCAGGTGGCGGATGAAAATGCGCTTTTCCTCGAACGCTACCTGGAGTGCCCGGTGGAGCTTGCCTTGAGTGAGCGTCTTGGGCAGTGTGTGGCGCGCGGTGCGGTGGTGGAAATCGGCAATCTTGTGGCGGCCAAGCGCGGCGCCAGCCAATTGCTGTTTCTGCTGTTTACGACGATTTTGCACCTGGCCGGTTATCAATGGATCGTGTTCACGGCCACGCGCGCCTTGCGCAACAACCTGGAAAAGCTTGGTTTTCCACTGTTGGAGTTACAGCCTGTGGAGCCAGCGCGGCTCGATCCTGCGCTTTTGAAGCAGTGGGGTAGCTATTATCATGCCGAGCCAGTGGTGATGGTCGGCAGTCTGGCCGCCGCGGTGGAACTGAGCGCCCAACAGCCGCGGCTCAGGCAAGCGCTGCGTTTGTATCAGGATCAAATCGCCACGCTGGCTGGGCAATTGAACAGGATGTGAGAGTGGATTGTGTAATCGACCAACTTTTCGCCACGCCCTCGGGGCGCACCGTGCTGAGCGACGGCACGCGGCAATTGGGCGGCAGCGCGTTGGCGACAGAGGTGAAGTTTTTGGCGGGGCGTTTGCGCGAGCGTCAAGTGCGGCGTCTGGCGCTGTGGGCGGATAACAGCCTGGCCTGGGTCATTGCTGATCTGGCTTGTCAGCTATTGGAATTACCGTTGCTGCCGCTGCCGCCGTTTTTTACCGCTGAACAATGCGCGCATGTCTTGCGTGAAAGCGGCATCGACGCTGTGCTGAGCCCCACACCGGAAGTGCTACCCGCCGCCTATGCGCGCCAGGGCGAGGCACTTTTGCCTGGCTTTCACCTTTATTGTCACGCGCGGCTCGACGTCGTACCGCCGCTGCCGCCAGGCACCGGCAAGCTCACGTTCACCTCTGGCTCTACTGGTACGCCCAAGGGCGTGTGCCTGAGCAATGCGCAGTTGCTGCGCCAGGCACAGATGCTAGCCGAAGTGGTGGGGCTGAAATCGCCGCGCCATCTCTGCGTGTTGCCGCTGAGCACCTTGCTGGAAAACGTAGCGGGTATCTACGCGCCGCTCCTGGCGGGCGGTACGGTGGAACTGCGCAGCATGGCGGAACTTGGCATGAGCGGCAGCCGCATGACACAACCACAGCGTTTTCTGCACACCTTGAGCAGCGTAGCGCCCGATACCCTGATTCTGATTCCGCAGTTGCTGCAATTGTTGGTGCACAGCGTGCGAGCGGGCTGGCAACCGCCACCCTTGCGCTTCATTGCGGTGGGTGGCAGCCGCGTGTCGGCGGCCTTGATTCACGAGGCGCGCGCGCTGGGTTTGCCGGTATATGAAGGTTATGGGCTGTCTGAGTGTGCTTCTGTGGTTAGCCTCAACGCGCCGGGCCGCGATCTACCCGGCAGTTGCGGCCAGGCGCTGCCGCATGTGCGCGTGCGCATAGAAGAGGGCGAAGTGTTGATCGACGGCAACGCCATGCTCGGTTATGTGAACGATCACGCAAGCTGGGGGCAACGCACGATTCATAGCGGCGACCTGGGCCGTTTGGATGCCGCGGGCTTTCTGCACATCGAAGGCCGCTGCAAGAACTTGCTCATCTCCAGTTATGGCCGCAACATCGCACCGGAATGGGTGGAAAGCGAACTGTTGGCCACGGCAGCGTTCAGTGAAGTGGTAGTGTTCGGCGACGCGCGGCCCTGGTGTGTGGCCTTGGTGAGCCCTTCTACAGAGGGCATCGACGCCACGCTCATGCAAGGCGCGATCGCCGCCGCCAATGCCCGCCTGCCGGATTATGCGCAAGTGCGGCAATGGTTGAGCTTGCCGCGCAGGCTCGCCAGTCAAGGGCTTTGTACCGCCAATGGCCGGCCGCGTCGAAGTGAAATTGAATTGGCGTATGCGGCGGAGTTGGAAAATTTATATACCGATCGTTAAATAAAACCCTCTCTCCTAACTCGTATTCCAAAATTTGGAGGGCTTGAGTAGAGCAAGGCTTGCTCCGCCAAGCCGGAATCACAGCGGCGGGTTAAAACCCGCCCTACGGTTCTGTAGATTTGGGTAGGGGGTGGAGGAAAGGTCTGCGGTTTGTAAGAGGAATATAGTCATGAGTTTCTACCCAGCGCTCGTCGAACGCACCGCGGCAGGCCAGCGCTATCTCTTGAGCGCGCCCATCATCACCCGTTGTTTCACCGGCACGATCACCTTGGATGATTACGTGGCGTTTCTGTTGCAGGCATATCACCATGTCAAGCATACGGTGCCGCTCTTGATGGGCGTGGGCGCGCGCTTGCCTGAGTCCAAGGAGTGGCTGCGCACGGCGGTGGCAGAATACATCGAAGAAGAAACCGGCCATCAGGAATGGGTGCTCAACGACATCGCCGCCTGCGGTTTTGATAAAGACGCGGCGCGGCGCAGCCAGCCGCATCTGAGCACTGAAGTGATGGTGGCCTATGCCTGGGATCTGGTGCAGCGCGTCAATCCACTGGGTTTTTTCGGCATGGTGCATGTGCTCGAAGGCACCAGCATCAGCATCGCCAGCCAAGCTGCCGATGTCATCAAGGCCAAGCTCGCGTTACCGGAACAAGCGTTCAGTTATCTCTATTCGCATGGCGCGTTGGATCAAGAACACATCAAATTCTTTGAAGGCTTGATGAACCGCATCACGGATTCCGCCGAACAAGACCTGATCGTGCACAGCGCCAACGTCATTTATCACTTATACGGCAATATTTTCCGTGGGCTCGATGCTGGCCACGGTCTGCCGCGCTTGGGAGAGCCGCGCCATGCAGGTTGAACACAGCACCTTGCTGGTCACCGGCGCCTGTGGCGGCATTGGCCGCGCGCTGTGCCAACGCCTGCATGAAGGCGGTGCGCGGCTGCTGCTCAATGGCACTCAGGCCCCGGCGCTGGCGGCATTGGCGCGAGAGCTGGGCCCTCAGCATGTGCCGGTGGCGGCGGACATCGGCACTGGCAGAGGACGGGAAACGCTGGCGCAGGCCAGTGCAGAGGCGGCGATTGATGGTGTTGTCAATCTGGCGGGTGTGCTCGATTTTGCGCTGTTCGCCGAACAGGACAGCAACCGCATCCAAGCCTTGCTGGAGGTGAACACGCTGGGCACGATTCTACTCACTCGCGCGCTCTTGCCCGGGCTCTTGTTGCGGCCACAGGCGCGCATCGTCAATGTTGGTTCGATTTTCGGCAGCATCGGCCATCCGGGTTTCGCTGTGTACTGCGCCAGCAAGGCGGCGGTGAAGGCGTTCAGCGAAGCCTTGGCGCGGGAGCTGGCGGGCAGCACGGTGAGCGTGGCGTATCTCGCGCCGCGCGCCACTCGCACCGCATTCAATTCCGATCGCGTTACCGCGCTCAACCAGGCACTGGGTAATAAAAGTGATAGCCCCGCCTACGTTGCCGAGGCCATCGTGGCGCTGCTGGCAAGCGATGTATCAGAGCGCTTTCTTGGCTGGCCGGAACGTTTGTTCGTAAAACTCAATGCCATGCTGCCTGCGCTGGTGCAGCAGGCGCTGGTCAAAAAACTTCCTCTCATCAAACAATATGCCCGCTCTGCGGCAGGAGCAAACCCATGACACGCAATTTTCATTTCATCCTGGCGGCCCTTGTGTATTGCGGCGCCGGCAGCGCCTTGGCCGATCTAGGCGACGACGTGCAGCATTTGCAGCAGCGCTGGGCCGAAGTCAATTATCAGTTGGACGGCAAAACTCAACTCGCCGCCTTCGAGCAATTGATGAACGAGGCCAAGGCCCTCACCAGTGCCAACGCGAGCGAAGCCGATGCCTGGGTGTGGAGCGGCATCATCAAATCCACCTATGCCGGCGCCAAAGGCGGATTGGGTGCGTTGGCGTTGGCCAAGGAGGCTAAAGCCGATCTGGAACGCGCGCTCACGCTCGATCCCACGGCGCAGGCAGGCGCCGCCTATACCAGCCTCGGCGCGCTCTACTACAACGTGCCCGGTTGGCCGGTGGGTTTCGGCGACAGCAAAAAAGCCGAAGAACTGCTGAAGCAAGCACTGGTCTTGGCGCCGGATGACATCGACGCCAATTATTTTTACGCGGATTTTCTGATCGAAAAAAAGCGTTACGCTGAAGCTCGCAGCTACCTGCAAAAAGCCCAACAAGCCGCGCCGCGGCCAGGGCGGGAATTGGCCGATGCTGGCCGCAGGGAAGAAATTGCCGAAGAATTGCAGCAAATAGCGCGAAAGTAATATAGAGTTACATAAACACTACGTAACACGCACCCTCTCCCCCAACCCCTCGCCCGCTTGCGGGAGAGGGGTTGGGGGAGAGGGTCTGGAGGCCAATTTTTGCAACTCATGCTCGTAGAAGACGACCGCCCGCTGGCGAGCGGTTTGAAAAAAGCGCTGATGAGCCAGGGCTTCACCGTCAATCACGTGGAAACCGGCAAGGCGGCGCTGCACGTATTGGCCACCGATCCGCCCGACCTCGTGGTGCTCGACATCGGCCTGCCCGATCTCAGCGGCCTGGACGTGCTGAAAACGCTGCGCCGTCAGGGCTTGATGGTGCCCGTCATTCTGCTCAGCGCGCGCGATTCGGTGGATGACAAAGTGGTGGGGCTCGATATGGGCGCTGATGACTACCTAGCCAAGCCCTTCGACATGACGGAACTCGTGGCGCGGCTGCGCGTGATCGAACGCCGTTTGAACAAGCTGCAAAGCAACCGCATCACCATCGGCGCTATCAGCCTCGACACCGCCGAGCAGCGCTTGTGGGTGAATAACGAAGAAGTGGAATTGCCGCGCCGCGAATACATGCTGCTGAAAAATCTCATGGAAAACGCGGGCCGCGTGCAGACCCGCGGCGTGCTGGAATCGCGGCTGTACAGTTGGGGCGAGGAGGTGGCCAGCAATGCGCTGGAAGTGCATGTGCATCACTTGCGCAAGAAGCTCGGCACTGACTTCATCCGCACCATTCGCGGTGTCGGCTATAAGGTCGCCGCGCAGTGAGTTCGATCCGCACTTTTCTCATCGTCAGTATTCTTTCCATACTGACGCTGTTCAGTTTTGTCGCGGTATTGCGTGGCTATCAAAGTAGTATGCGTGAAGCCGATACCTTGTTCGATAATCAACTGCTCGATTTATCCACGCTGGTGGCCAATCTGGATATTGCGGGCCTGCCGCGCGAATTTCATCTTGGCAACAATCTGGCGTTTCAAGTGTGGCGCAGCGACGTACTGCTGGCCGCCACGTACCAGGCGCCCTACGAACCGATGACAGCGCTGCGCTCTGGTTTCGATTTCAGCAACTTCGATGGCTATCGCTGGCGCACTTATACTCGCCATGCGGAAACGGACGCGCGCTGGGTCATCGTGGCGGAACGCACGGATCAGCGTTTCGTGCTGGCGGAAAACCTGGTGCTCGAAGCGATGATCCCCATCCTGCTCGGTATTCCGTTAGTGGGCCTTTTGATCTGGGTGCTGGTGAGCCATGGCCTCAAGCCGCTGCATACGCTATCGGCTGCGTTGCGTCAGAAACAAGTCAACGATCTCAGCCCCTTGCCCACAGAAGGCATTCCTACGGAGCTGGTGCAAGTGACGCAATCGACCAACAATTTCATCAACCGTTTGAGCGCGGCGCTGGAGCGCGAGAAACGTTTTTCCGCCGACGCTGCACATGAATTACGCACACCCATCAGCGCGCTCAAGGTGCAGTTGCACAACCTCAAGCAGGAGGTGACGCCAGGTTCCGAAGCCTACATCCAACTTGTCGAAGGCGTGGAACGTATGCAGCATTTGGTGGAACAATTGTTATCGTTCTATCGCTCCACGCCAGATCAGTTTGCCGCCAACTGTGTGCCGGTGGACCTGGACGTGTTGGCGCAAGATGTGATCGCGGGGCTCTATCCCATGGTGGAACAACATGGACAAAACCTGGAACTTTGGAGCGAAACCGCCGTCATCCGCGGTGATCCCTTCGCGTTGAAAACGCTGCTGAGTAACCTGCTTACCAATGCCAGCAAGTACACGCACGCCGGCGGCAGCATCGTGGTGCGCGTGGCGAAAGCGCGCGGTGCGGTGCTGCTGAGCGTAACCGACAACGGCCCAGGCATCAGCGATGCCGAAAAGCTGCGCGTATTCGAGCGTTTTTACCGGCGCGACGACCCCGGCACGCAAGGCCAGCCCGGTTGCGGCTTGGGTTTGACCATCGTGCAGCATGTGGCGGAATTGCATCAGGGGCGCGTGGTGGTGAGTGATGCCCCCGGCGGTGGCGCGGTATTCACGGTGCGCTTTGTGGAAGATGCACATGCTTAAGGAGGATGTACATGCTTAAGGATGCCAGGGGAACGCTACCGTGAATGTGAAACGCAGCAATGCGCGCAGGCTGGCGTGCTTATATGGCGGACTGCTGTGCCTTGGGTTGAGCACGCCGCTCTTGGCGGAAGTGCCTGAATTTGAACTGGTGATTCGCGATCACCTGTTTTTTCCGTCGCTGCTGGAGGTTCCAGCCGGTACCAAGCTGCGCCTGATGGTCGATAACCAGGACGAAACCCCCGAAGAATTTGAAAGTTACGCATTGAACCGCGAAAAAGTCATCCCAGGCCATAGCCGCACCGTCATCTTCATCGGCCCGCTCAAGCCTGGCGAATATGTCTTCTTTGGAGAGTTTTATCCGAATACGGCGCAGGGAAAAATCGTCGCCAAGTAAAGTGGCAAAATGAGGAACGCTTTGGCATGTTTTTGAACGCGGTGATTTTGGTATTACAGGAAATTCTGGAAGCCTCGCTGCTCCTCAGCGTGCTTCTGGCGCTGGCGTGCTTGCAGCGTGCGAGCGTGCGCCCTCCTCAGGGCTGGGCGCTCTTGAGCGTCGTTTGCGGCATCCTCGGTTCTTGGGTTTTCGCCATGGCGGTGCCCACGGTGTCGGCGTGGTTTGATTACACCGGCCAGGAAGCGATGAATGTAGCGTTTCTGCTCACCACTATCGCGCTGGTGCTGGTATTGGGCTGCGTGTGGCGCGGCGAAGCACAAGCCATGCCGCGCTCGCGCGCCATAGGCACGTTTTGCCTGGTCGTCATCGTCACCTTCGCCATCACCCGCGAAGGCTCCGAAATCATTCTTTATACCCAAGGCATCAGAAACGAATCGGAATCCATGGCGAGAATTTTGCTGGGCATTCTCGTGGCGACAGGCATCAGCGTAAGTTGCAGCGCGCTGCTGTATTTCGCTCTGCGCGCGCTGCCCAGCCGCCATGCCTTGCGCGTAACAGTGCTGCTGTTGGCGCTATTCGCCGGTAATCTGGCGATGCAGACAATCTTGTCGTTCATGCAGGCCGATTGGCTACCGTACACGATGGAACTGTGGAATTCCGAGGCGATTTTGTCCGAGTCCTCCATTGCGGGCCGCTTGCTCAGCGCCTTGATCGGCTACGAAGCCACGCCATCGCTGGCGCAGCTCACCGCCTACGCCGCGGCCTTCGCGGCAACCGCGTGCACGCCGCTGTTCCGGCACGCCTGGCGCAGGACATAGCGTATGTTGGCACTGTGTTGTTTTTCATTGCGCTGTTTTTCATTGGACTGTTTTTCACTGCACGGTTTTTTATTGCGCCACCGCTTACGCCGCGCCGCGCTGGTGGCGAGCGTAGGCCTTGGCGCGCTGTGCCACGCCGACGACCAGGTGGTGGACAAGGTTTACCACCCGTATGTCGATGCGCTGACGACGGAATTTAGCGCGCGTTCCACGTTCCAGGATCCGCAGAGCGAGCCCAATATCGCGCAGGCGCATCAGGTAGCGTTGGGGCATTCCATCGGCGCGCGCAACTTTGCCGAGCTGCACTTGCTCGGCAGCCGGGATCGCGCCGGTACCTTTACGACAGACGCGCTGCAAGTCGAAGTGAAGCGGCAACTCACTGAACAAGGCGAGTATGCCGCCGATTGGGCCGTGCTGGTGGAATACGAAAGCAACCTGCATATAAACGCGAAAGAATTTGCAGTGGGCCTGATTACGGAACGAGAATTTGGCCGCTGGAGCGGCACGGGCAACCTGTTCCTGATCAATGAATGGGGTCGCGACACCAAGCACGAATTTGAAGCGATCCTGGCGCTGCAAGCGCGCTACCGCTATCAGCGGGAATTGGAACCCACGCTGGAATTTTACGCAGGGCAGGGCACCCGCGCGTTCGGGCCCGTGTTGCAGGGCGACATCAGAATGGGCACGCGCAAAAAATTGCACTGGGAAAGCGGCGTGCTCTTCGGCCTCGATCAGCCAAGCCCCACTAAAACTTGGCGCTTGTTGTTTGAGTATGATTTCTGAAGGCGGGCTGTGCGTTACGATGCTAGTCCTGTACTTCTTCACCAGTTCAACGCTGGTTACGCGCTCTTTCAGTCAGATCAGGCGGTGTGCATCAATTCGTTCAACAATTCGGGGTGGCGATCCAGCAAGCGCAGTAGCAGTACGGTGGATTTGTGCGGTTGCGTTTTGCCGCGCTCGTATTCGGAAAATGCGGACATGCCGCCGCCGAACAGGCATCCAGCTTCTGCCTGGGTGAGCTTCAGCTTTTTGCGAGTAGAGCGTAGTTGTTGCGCTTTGCGCTCGTTGGCACGGGTGGTGGCGGCCTCAAGGGCAAGGCTATACCGCTCGGCACTGTCATCATCTTGCGCGAATTCCACCTCACCGCATACCGGGCAATGCCAACCTGAAATGCGTTTCACAACGAACAATTCCCCTTCGATGTCATTGGTCACGTCGCGGGTAGCACGCACAAGAACGGTTCCATCATCGCACTGAAAACAATACCGCGGTTCTCTGGTTTGTATTTTGCTTTTCATGTCAAAGCTCCTTGAATTGAATCACTACCACGCCTTCGCGCTGGGTGATTTTGATATAGGCGCTGCGGCCATTGGGGCAGATGGCATGGTATACGTCCTGCCAAATACGATGGTCGGCATGTGTGGTCATGCTCTTAGAGCCTGTTTACGATCTATCCATAGTCATTGATAATGACCAGATGCCAAGAAAGCGATACGCCAGCGACATCAGCCGAGAGAAGTTTGCGCAGATAGAGCCATTACTGCGCAGTGTCAGACGGACTACGAAGCCCACCGAACTGGACCTGTACGAGGTGTTCTGCGCGGTGCTGT
>JAIRJU010000222.1 GCA_031260485.1 Pseudomonadales bacterium
CATATCAATGGCGGCGCGCAGCGAGCGGCCAAGGAGGCGCTGGATTTCCTGCGTGAGGCCGCTTTGTTTACCTTGTACTGCTTCGCGGTCCACGCGCGAACTGGTGGCGCGCGGCAACATGCCGTATTCCGCGGTGACCCAGCCTTGCCCGCTGCCTTTGAGGAAGCGCGGCACGCCGGTTTCGACACTGGCGGTACAAATCACGTGGGTGGCGCCGAATTCCACCAACACGGAACCTTCGGCATGACGGGTGTAATGGCGGGTAAGACGCACATCCCGCAAAGCGTCAGCGGCGCGGCCGCTGGGTCGAACGATCATAGATACTCTCTTTTGGGGTTTATCTTTGGGTTTCTCTTTTGGGTTTTTCTTTTGGCTTTTTAATTTTGCGTGTTATTTTCGTTCGCCAACGCCTTCAACACGGCCTTCAACACGAGTCACTCGCATGACCAGCAGTATGACCGCCTTCGCGCGCCAGCAGTCGGAACATGATTTCGGCACGTTGATATGGGAGCTGCGCTCCGTCAACCATCGCTACCTTGAGCCGTCTTTCCGCCTTCCCGACAACCTGCGCTATCTGGAAGGGCAGCTCAGAGAACTGCTGCGCGAGCGCGTGCAACGCGGCAAGGTGGAAGCCCAACTCAAGGTAGGCGCTGGCGACGCCATGGCCAGCGGCATCAACATCGATCATGCGCTTTTGCGCGAGTTGCGGCGAGCCATCGAGGAAGTGCGCGGGCAATTCATCGACTCCGCTCCGCTCAATCCCATGGACCTGCTGAGATGGCCGGGGCTGGTGATACAGCGCGAGCAGGATACCAAATTGCTGGAGGAAAAAACCCTCGCGCTGTTCGCCGCCACGGTGACGGCGCTACAGGCACAACGCGAGCGCGAAGGCGCGCAATTGCAACGCTTGATCGAAGACCGCCTGACACAGATAAGCGCGATCGTGCGCGAAATTCGCGGCAAGTTGCCCGAGATACTGGCCCGGCAAGCGGGGCGTCTCAAAATGCAATTCGCCGAATTGCAATTGCAGGTAGACCCGCTGCGGCTCGAACAGGAAATCGTGCTATTGACGCAAAAAGCCGACATCCACGAAGAACTCGATCGCCTCGACACCCATGTGCGCGAAGTGCGCCACACGCTTGCGCAAGACGGCCAGATCGGCCGCCGCCTCGATTTTTTGATGCAGGAACTCAACCGCGAAGCCAACACGCTCAGTGCCAAGGCCATCGTCACCGCCACCACGCAGAGCGCGGTGGCACTCAAGGTGTTGATCGAGCAGATGCGGGAACAGGTTCAGAACATCGAATAGCCGCCACGCTCTACTGCGGCAAAATCACCGTGATATTGCGCTTGGGCGCGGCCAGCACCGGGATGCGCGTCAGTTCCTTGCGCGCCGCGATGTCGATCACCGACACATTGTCACTGCCGCCGTTGGCGGCGTAAACGAACTTGCCGTCGGGGCTGAAGGTCAGCCAATCCGGGTGATCGCCCACGGGGATTGCGGCGATCAATTCCAAATCCGGTAACGCATACCCGTAAACATGGCCATTGAGACGGCTGGCCACCCACAAGGTCGTTTGATCGGGCGCCACGCCGATGCCATGCGAGGGCGCGCGGTTGTAGCTGCCTTCGGGGACGCGCTGTTCTAGCGGTACCTGGGGCAATTCCACGCGCGTGACTTCCTTCTGCGCCGCGAAATCCACCACGGTGAACCCGTGAAAATCGGAAAGCTGTACGTACAGGTTCTTGGTGGAGCCATCGGCATGGGTGTCGAAGGTGATAGGGCGAATGCCATCCAGCGCATCGCCGCCAGCGCCATTCCGCGGCGGATAGAGCGCGAAGGCCAGTGCCCGAGTGGCGGTGTCGTACACGCGCAGATTCCGCTCGCCGCCAAAGGCGCCGGCCACTACATACTTGCCATCGGGCGTCACGTAGACGTTGTGCACGCGCGATTCGGTGTCAATGTGCGCCACGTTTTCGAGCGTTTGCGTGTCGATCACGTCCATACCGCCAGCGCCCTGCATGATGCCGACGTAAACAAAGCGCCCATCCTTGCCGATGGTGATGTTGTTGGGCCGCGCACTGAGCGGGATTTCCTTGATGATCTGCAAGGTTGCGCTATCAACCACATCAAGCGTGATCTTGGCTTCGCTGCTGAAATAAAGCCGCGCGCCATCCGGTGCGGCGGCGGCGCCGTGATTGACGGGAATGCCCTTGATCTCGGCCACCACGCGCTGTGTGGCGGGGTCGATCAGGCTGATGGTGTCACTGCCGGAATTGGTCTGTACGATTCGGGCTCGCTGCGCCTCTGCCGCGGGCGCCTGCAAGGCCAGCGCCGCCGCCAGGGATAACACTACTGCACATGTGGTTTTCATCTTGCCTCCGCTTCAATAGCTACTTCAATAAATAGCCACTTCAATAAATAGCTACTTCAATAAATAGCCGCTTCAATAACGATCGTGGTGGTTTATTCTGGATTGCGCACACTCGGCCCGAAGTGCCGTGTCAGATACGCCGCGACAAGCTCCTGCTCCGCGGGCGTAAGCACCGCGCCATGTTTGACCATATCCGTGACCATCTCCTGCCACTGCGGCAAACCCCAGTATCCTCTGTAACCCGCCAGCCCGCGCAGTTCATGGCACAGTGTGCAGGCGCGCAATACCAGTTCGCGGCCTTCGCTTTGCGGCAGTTCGATATGGGGATCATAGGCTTTGCGTGCCGCCACGCCATCATCAGCACCAGCCACGCTGCTGGAATACAGCGCACCCAGCAAAAACAGCGCAGAAAAAGGCCGGATTGCCATCTGCTGACGCCTCACGCCAGTTGCACGATCTGATTCAACACAGCGCGAACTTCTGCAAAATGCGCTTCGCTCAAGGTCTTCACCGGGTGCGGCGCGGCATGACGCACGCGCCAATCAAACGATTTGGGCTGATGGCATAGCACGTAGCTGGTCTTGCCTGCCTTGTTACCCGCCTGCCCTGCATTCACCGCAAAGGGATTGTCCGCGTTGTACTCAGCGGTGGTCATCGGCAAGCCTATTACCAAGGAGGTATGGGCATTGAACTGTACGGGTGACAACACCAGAAAAGGGTGCCGGTCTCGCATCTCATGGCCCGCTTGCGGATTGCAGTCGATCCAGATGACATCACCCCGCTCGGGCACCCAATCCTTGCGGCTTACCACTTCTCGGCACCTTCGGGGCTGGTGTTCATCACCTCGCCACCATGCTTGGTAATGTCATAGGCTGCAATGCGTTCCGCCAAGGACAGATAAGTTTTTTTGACCGGTTCGATCACAACACGCCCTTGCTCTACCGTCAAACGCACACGCTGATCCACATGCAGATCCGCGGCCTGCGCGATAGCGCTAGGCAACCGGACACCGAGGCTGTTGCCCCAGGCTTTGATATCGAGAGTCGCTTCAGCCATGATCTTGCTCCAGGTACGTTTATACGAAGTCTAAACCCACCTAAAGCAACGCGGCAAGTCTTATTGCGATAGTCTTATTGGGATAGCCTTATTGAGATAGCCTTATTGAGATTGAGATAGTCTATTGCAACAGTCTTATTGCAGCAGACTTGCTATGATCCCCGCCCGCAGGCCCTACCGACACAGGATTTTCCTTGCATGACCATGCCCGCCGGCAACCTTTATCTGATCTCCGCCCCTTCCGGGGCCGGTAAAACCTCTCTGGTAAAAGCCCTGTTGCAGGCCCACGCCGAATCCGGCCATCCTGGCGCGGGCTTATGCGTGTCGGTGTCGCATACCACTCGGCCCCAACGCCCAGGGGAAGTGCCTGGCGTGAATTATCATTTTGTCGATGTCGCCACTTTCAACGCCATGCAGACACACGGCGACTTTCTGGAAAATGCCGTCGTATTCGGCAATTTTTACGGCACCTCGCGCACCTGGGTGGAGCAGCGCCTGGCCCAGGGCTGGGATGTGATTCTGGAGATCGACTGGCAAGGCGCGGCCCAGATCAAAGCGCTGCTGCCGGGCGCGATCAGCATCTTCATTCTGCCACCCTCGCTAGACGCCCTGCGCGAGCGGCTGACCACACGCGGCCAGGACAACGCCGCCGTCATCAGCGAACGCATGGCCAAGGCGGTTCACGAGCTATCCCACTATGGACAGGCTGACTACCTGGTGGTGAACGACGACTTCCCGCGCGCCCTGGCCGATCTTTTGGCCATCTTCCGCGCCAACCTGCTGCGCCGCGCGATGCAGGTCGAGCGCCATGAGGCGCTCCTGGCCAGTTTGCTGTCTTGATCGGGTTTGTCCACGCGCATGAAAAGCAGCTATAATTGCCGCCTTTTTTCCACCCGCCGCCGCGTGCGAACCCTTACCCCACCGGCAGGAGCGACTAATGGCCCGCATTACCGTTGAAGA